>CBFHYB010000070.1:0-7914 GCA_965659915.1 Candidatus Thalassarchaeaceae archaeon | reverse complement strand
GTCATCACCAGTTTCTCCTGGTAAGTAATCTAGAAGAATTGCTGCTGGGTGTTCTTCATCAATTGGTTCAGCACTCTCTTGTTCTGACTCTTCACCTTCACCTTCTTGTTCATGAGGAAATATATCGAAGAGGTTTCGCTGATGTGGGTCATTCCACTTTATTTCATCAATTTGAATTCCTCTTTTTCTCATCCTCTCAGCCAATGCAGTGACTCTACTCAATCGCTGTTCAAGCCGCATTTTTTCCTTTGCAAGATTTGCCTCAACTAACTTTAATTCTTCCGAAGCCCGATTTGCCAACCATTTCTCAATATTCCAATGTGGATCTAATCTTAACATCACTTCCCAGAGTTCACGAAGTTCCACTGGAAGTGTACCTGCGTCAATCTTGGTGCTCTCATCGGGTTCTGACGGGCCTCGGGTTGTCACGACAAGGTTGCCTATTGTGACGGTTGATGAAGTATGCCCTTGTTGATGGGTTAAAAGTGGTAATGGTTGTGTTCATGTAGGTTGAGCCAGTCGGTTCCACGATGTCGGCTTACCGCCTCACCATTCTGCCCGGCGACGGGACTGGTCCAGAGGTAATCAAAGAAGCCGAAAAACTGCTAAATTGTATTGAAAATCACACTGAACTGATTTTTGATAGAACAATAATCCCATGTGGAGGGCAATATTGGCTTGAAACCGGCGAAGAATGGCCAGCGGGTTCGTTTGAACACTGCCGAGATAATTCAGACGCAATCCTGCTCGGCGCTATTGGTTGGCCGGGGGCCAATCTCCCTAACGGCGACCTTGCTGGAGGGCAAGTAATTCTTGGTTTACGAAGTGGTTTGAACTTGTATGCCAATGTCCGCCCAATCAAATTATATGAAGGTGTAAAACACAAAATTCACGACAACTTTACTCAGGTCTGGTCTCCAACAAATGTTGATTTGTTAGTCCTCCGAGAAAACACAGAAGGTCTCTATCATAGCCTATTACGTCGGTCTGCCCTACGTGCACAGGGAATAGAACCAGAAGATGTGGAAGAAATGGAGTTTGGGGGCATTGAAGGAGAAGTGGCTTGGGACGCGCGCCCAATCTCTGAAAACGGCTCAAAAAAACTAATCCGCCTCGGCTTTGAATACGCCAAGCGAAGGAATGGTTCGCCTAGCACAGGGGAATCAAGTGTCACATGTGTTGACAAGAGTAATGTTACCCGGGGTTGTCAACTTTTCAGGCGGGTCTTCCATGAAGTGGGTGAAGAATATCCTGAAATCGGAAAAGATGCTGCCTACATTGATGCATTCACTATGTGGATGGTACGAAATCCCGAATGGTTTGATGTTGTAGTGACAAGCAACATGTTTGGTGATATCGTTACAGATTTAGGAAGTGTTCTCCAAGGAGGAATGGGTATGGCTGCGAGCGCCAATATTGGTGATGAGCATGGTCTTTTTGAGCCAGTACATGGTTCCTCTCCAAAATATGCTGGAAAGGGCAAGGTCAATCCCATTGCAACGATTAATTCAGTTCAAATGATGATTGAATGGCTTGGGATGCGACATAATGATGAAGAAGCAATCCAAGTTTCCGAACTAATTGAAAGAGCTGTTTCAGAACACTTGCAAGATGGTTCAATATTGACTTATGATTTAGGGGGTAAGGCCTCAACTTCTGATGTTGGTAGTTCTATTGTAGAACGTCTTTCTAAATTATTGGAATCACAACAGGCTCACTCTGTTTGATTATTCCTGTCGCGGTTAATTTGCTCGAATTGTTCCCACATTTCAACTTCAACCTCTTTGCGTACGGTCTGCTCAACTTCTTGTCGAATCTGCTCGTAAAATTCACCGACAAGTTCGCGTCGCAAATCTCCTTCTAAACCTCGCCGAATTTCATCTCGCTGGGCATCAGTGGATCTTTGGATTTGGGCTTCAATTCTAGCACAAACTTCCAACAACCAGTCTTGTTGTGGTTCAGGCATGTTCAAAGCTTTTGCTTGTTGCCTCAGACTTTGCACAGTTTGTGTCCTTACAGGATTCCCTTCTAGATAATCAAAGGCACCAGTGACAAAAGATATGATGGCATCAACGAAATCACCTTCATTTACATCAGAACCGCAACCAGGGCAACTGGTGATTTGGTTATTCTGTAGAGGTATATCCTCATGGTCAAGCTTGGTTTTCTTTGGTGGTGATTTTTGAAAATCAGCCTCTCTCAAACTAATTGGTTTTGAGCGCCTTTTTCCCCCCCTGCTTCGTCGTTTTCGTCTCTTCTTCTTTTTGTTCTCTTCAAGTTCAAAGTTCATCTGTGAGGAAAAAAAATCATCCGTCCCCTCAGAATTGCTCTTTCTCTCAACCATTTCAATTCAATTATGCTTGGTCATACCTCTGCAAAAAGGTTACGACGGATGTTTTTCAAACAATATCATTCGTCAAGGTGTTTCAACATTACCGCAAGTGAATTATCTAAATTGGCTTTGTTGTCCCATTTTAGTGGTTCATCAGGTACTTCATTTACCAAGTCGAAAAGGAGAATTGGTGCCATTCTCATCAGTTCATCAACGATTGTCACAGTTGCTCGCCGAGCGGTGCGAGAAAGTGGATTTAAATCCACAACAATCATTTTTTTCCCCATTTCCACAAGTGCTTCACATCTGTCTCCATCTTCTAATGGTACAAAAATCACATCTGCATTTAAGATACCATCACTACAGCAATTTGCACGTGGCCCCTCAAGATTGGGAATCCGTGAATCTGGATTCATCCCAAGAATCACTACATCAGAAACCGCTGTTTGCCAATTCCCTTTCCAACCAGTTGGTGCATCTCCTTGACTTACCTCCTTTCTCACTTTTTCAAGTCGAGAATTAAGAGCGGTCATTCTCTCTGGTGTACGATAGTAGATGTTGATTTCAATTGGACATTGTAATACTGCGGCGCAACGAATTAAGTCAGCAGCAGCAAGTGCTACTGCATTCCCATTAACTGAAATCACACATCGTTTTGCATGTTTCATTAGAATTGCAGATTGCGTTATCGCCGCCCGAGCACTTTCGCATGTTGCTTCACCGAGTAGGTAGTCATACGCCTCTCCTCGTCCATGTGCAATCAAAGCGGAATCAGCCAACAAACCATCTGCTGCCGCTTCAGTCAACAATTTTCTACCCATTAAGGAATTATAACGCGGGTGACTAAGGGGTACCTCACCCATTGATCTCACCTATGCCCCATCAAATAACATTGAAACATCAAGAGCATTTGTACCACAATGCAATCCACTTGAAGAGATTACATCAACACCCAAATCGCTCCACATGGGTAGATCCTCAAATGAGATTCCACCACTCGCTTCAATAATTACGAGGTCGCGAAAGTGTCGAGTTTCCAAGTCAAGAATGACCTCTTTCGCTTTCTCACCCTCCATATTGTCAAGCATCACAGTAAGACGGTCTTTTCCACCGTCTTTCTCCATTCGTTGAGCCCATGTTTCAGCCGCTGCAATTGCTTCATCAATAGTTCGTACTTCTAAAACGATGAATGCACCAAGGGTTTCTAAATCCAACTCACTAACCACTCGGGCAATTCCACGTGGTCGTTTTTCATCTTTGTGAATCATCGTTGCGAGGTCATTTTCTTTGATCATTCTCGCATCCTTCCTTGTGAGGCGGTGTGTCAACCCTCCTCCGAGATGAACTGCCCATTTGTCTAACAAACCCCAGTGAGATTTTCGAGTAGAAGCCACACCAACAGGCGTCGCTTTTTCCTGCCAAAGTGAGGTGTTGGTAGCGATTCCTGAAAGTCTGCCGATAAGGTTGAGAATAATCCGTTCCGCAGCCAAAACCTGTTCCCGGCCACCTTCAATATCTAGAATTACTTTCCCAGCATTTACTTTTGCACCATCCCCAACTGCCCAATGCCATGTAGCACCTGGCATCCATTCTCTGAGAAGGTGGTCTGCGGCGTTAAGACCGGCTAAAGTCCCCTCCTGTTTAGTCCACACTTTTGCCTTCACAGTTTCTTCATCACGGGCAAGTGGATTAGTGATACCTTCATCGTGCATCAAGGTAGTTACCCACCTTCTGATACTGGCACTCAGTTTTTCCGTTGCTTTGTGGTCAACCCATATCTCAGCGCTGCGGTCGTGAGGGAGAGCCTCACGGCTGGAGCCGGTTTCCATCACTTTGTGGAAATCGCCACCATGTTTCAAGGGTGCGATAGAGTAATTTGACGAGAAAAAATCTCAGAATCTCGTTTATGCTTCACTAATTGCAGATTCTGCCGCTGAAAGGCATGCTAAAATGTCATCAATCGTTGTTCGTAGGGTGCGTACGGATTCTTCACTGACTTTGATAGTTAAAGTGGCAGAATCACCCATGATATCTAAATCAATTACGAAGGATTCCGAATCATCAGGTGAAATAGCTTGTACCAATGCTCGAGCATCCTCTTTTGAGCCGCTCCATGTCACTACTACATCGTTGCTCATAACAACTCAAGAGAGCCCCCCCCACTTGTTACCTTTGGTTGTAAAGTTGGATAAGTAACCCCCCTTTCCGATTAACTATGGAGGGAGATGAAGAGCCTGTTGAACTAGAAGACCAGAGTGCACAAGAAACCTCTGAACCCATTCTCACCGGCCTTCCAGAAGTTGAAGATTCAGTTTTTTCATCTTCTGGTGCGCGTATCATGCTTCCATCAGACCGTCGCCAACATCCGATGGTGTTCTGGCTCTGTGCTTTGTTGCTTGTAACAGCAATGCTTGGATTCATTAACGGCTTAGATTACATTGACGGCGATTCTGGATTAATCAATCACCGCCGTTTCATCAATATGGATACAAGAGGCGCAGCACCAGGTAGTGCAATTTTACTTGGCACAGTTGTCTATGAAGATGGTTCTGCAGCCCCAAACCACATAGTTCAAGTGACTGTTAAACGAGATGATGGCACAATAATTGAGAAGGGTAACACTACTGATGAAAATGGAAATTATAGGATTGAAGGATTAGATCCCGGCGTACAAGTTTTGATGATAGCCAATGCTTCGCGAGGAACAGCCCAACTTGTGCAACACTTGGTATTGCTCAATCCACCTCCGAAAATGACCTTTGAACCAATTGGATTCACCACTATTCGCCTTACCTTCCCTAGTGATGCAACATTCGAACAAGAAAGTGAAGATGGTTCATTCATCAATTATGTTCCATATGAAGCTGCGAACGAGAAAGAGTTGTATGATTCTTCAGCCGCTGGATTGTATGTGATGATTGGTGTTGGTTTTTCAGGTATTGCACTTATTGGAATTGTAGCAACAGTCCTTGGATATCGAGATGGTGGAAGGGGAATGTTGCGAATGGCAGCGGTATTTGTTTTCCTTTCACAAGGACCGTATGGCAGTGCTTGTTGCTTAGGTGCTCTAGCATTTGGTTTGACCTTTGCACTTCCCAAAGTGCATCATGATTAGCCCTTTAATCAGGCTAAACACCTGTAGTCGTTTGCATTCGAGCAAACCAGGGCCCTGCCTTAGCGTGTGATTCAACGATATTCCAGCCCCGTAGCCCTTGCATTGAGCGTAATATACCGTAGTTGGCAAAGTCAGCACCATTCGGCGTTGTACCGCCAAAGAAATCACCATTGAATCCATCAGATAGCACTGTTAATTGATGAACTAAGTTTTCTTCTGGTGGTAGGTCAAACATTTTCCCACGACTTTTGCCCACCATGCGCAT
Source organism: Candidatus Thalassarchaeaceae archaeon (assembly GCA_965659915.1). Taxonomy (GTDB): domain Archaea; phylum Thermoplasmatota; class Poseidoniia; order Poseidoniales; family Thalassarchaeaceae; genus MGIIb-Q1. The sequence goes on along the minus strand of CBFHYB010000070.1, from coordinate 2,202 downwards.
AATGATTCCACCAAGCCAAATTGACTTCCACTTCTGAAATCTGGTAAAACTCTCTACATCAGCAACATATCTGAGTGCTTGCCGAGATGAACCGTATGAATTGTATATCACTGGAAGAATACTCTTGCCCAAAATGTCATTTGAAAAATTCATCCACTTATCTTGTTCAGAATCTTCACCTTCTCTTGGGAATTTATTGCCATGTTTTTCATCAATATAGTGTAAGATATCATTTGAATCGTTGACATGAGTTCCATCAACATCAACAAAAATCGGTACTTTTTTCCAATCTGACCATTTCAATTCTGTCTTCTTCATAGGATCGACTTCAACATTTGAGAACTTAATCCCTCTTGATTTTAACAATGATTTAACTTTCAATGAAAATGGACATGTTGCATAGGTGTAAATTGTCGGCTTATTATCAACCGATCTTTCAGGAACTTTGGTTGGCTGAACACCACTCTCACCTTTGCTCATGTTTTGTTCGCTGAAACCCCTATTTACAACACTTCGCCTTTGGTGAATAAACAGATGAAATGCGGCGTCAATCAATTCTTAGCCGTCATCAACATAGCATTGAGGCTGCTCGGTCTGCTAGCGATAGCAGTTTAGGGTGGTGAAAGATTGGTAAAACTAAGGCAAATCGCTGAAGATTTTATCGTCACAGAATTAGGTGGGCCAGAGCCTGTAGTCGGCTCAGATTTCTCTGATTGCGAACATCGGCTCTACCGTTTAGAAAAGCGTAATCATGACACAATTGCACTGTTGGCACGACTCTCTAGACACTTCCATCTCTCAAGGCGTTCTTTTGGTATTTCAGGGTTCAAAGATAGGCACGCAGTAACCTCCCAAATGGTTTCACTTCCAGAGGGAAAGGGACAAGGGTTGCCAACAGAAATAGGCCAACAAGTTGGAGATTTGAGTGATGATTTAACAGGTGAAGGATGGCGACTGACCTTACTTGGTGGCAGTGATAAAAAATTGCGTAGCGGCAGCCATTCCGCTAACCACTTCGAAATCACAGTCAGGGATATCAATCAGCAACAACTAGAGGGATTGCCACGTAGACTCGAGCAAGCAAGAATACATGGCTGGCCTAATTGGTTTGATACTCAACGCTTTGGTTCAGCCGTTGGTCACCGACTTCCAGGAACTCACGTAGTTGCTGGTGAATACAAAGCGGCGATGAAACTCCATCTCACAGAGCGCAATAAATCAGACCGTTCTGATAAGCGCCGCGATAAGAAAAAATTTGCAGCCAATTGGCCAGATATATCTCACATCAAACCCGAACACAAACCATTCTCTAAATTGTTGAAAGCCCAAGCAAGAGCACTTGAAGCGGGTGTGGATGATGAAGAATTATGGCGGCGAGTGTACATGGCTTTACCCTATGATATTCGGGGTATTTGGATTTCAGCATGGCAATCAAGGGAGTGGAATTCTGACTTAGGGGGAATTTTTGAATCACACTTCCCGCATCACTTGTTATATTTAGTAAAAATTGGAGTGGGAGGCCCTTTTCTGTTCCCCGAAGCACCATCAGGAAAACGAGGTGCTCCAAAACGTCACCTTATTTCCGATATCAAGGAAACATTAGAAAAACTGCCAGAAACTATGGAAATGCCACATTCTGACCTTGACCTCACGGCGATTGATCAGTACCTTTCTAACCATCCGCGCCCTCTTATGATTAATTCTGAAATAGGTTCTACAGAGGAAGTACGTGATGAGATGAATAGTCGTTCAAAGGGCAAGAGGTGGGCGATCACTTTTGATTTCGAATTACCACCAGGTGCTTACGCAACGGTGTTAATCAAACGATTATTTCACTAATCATTTCATCCCATGATTAGACATAAATAATGGAATTGCTGCTAAAACCCCACAAAAAGCCGCTCCAATGATACCACCTAATGCGGCACCCCCGACACTTATCATTCTCATTGTTCCATCATCCATCCCTTCTACATCTGGATAAGGCATTGCTGCTGCTAAAATGATACCCAATATCATAGTTATACCTAGAATTACCCATGTAAAATGAATTCCTCTTCGCTCAAAGTTTTGAGTTAGCCATCCAGAGTATAGATAAGCAATACCCGTAAACAACCCAAGAATTCCTTGTACATAGTAGACCCAATCAGGCGTCATAAATTCTGCAGAAGCGGGGTCCATGTCCCCAATAATATTACTAAA
>CBFHYB010000069.1:0-7974 GCA_965659915.1 Candidatus Thalassarchaeaceae archaeon | reverse complement strand
TTGTAGAATTATTGCTTGCATCTCCTGTCCATGATGCTCCAGTGGCATTTGCATCCCAGTTACGAAGTGTTCTATGAACAGAGATACGAGGTGCATCTCCGTTTGTTGAAGAATTAACTGAGTACGGCCAAAGATGCAGTTCTGCACTGACAATTCTCGCATTATTGGGTTGTGGTAGTTCACTCAATGGGAATGAGAGCATTGATGATTTAGGACAATCAGAAATAGTGCACCCAACTACTAGGTTACTTGCTCCTTGGTGAGTCATGTTTCTATTCGTGTTCCCATCTATCCATGTGTCTGGAACATTTGGGATTCCTTGATTTGCTACTGCGGCGCCAGGTCGAATGACAATGTATGAGTTATCAGAATCAAGAGAACCACTCTCAATATTTGGTACTACAAAGTCTGCAATACTACTCCAGTTTCCGAGTTGGTTTGTGAGGGAAGAGCCCCGCACTCGCCAATACCAAACGGCACTCGTACTGAGATTAGATGATGGGGTATAGGTGTTATTGATGACATCAAAATCATTGATTTGAACCCATGAACGAGCTACTCTCAACTCATTACTGTTGAATGTGTTAGTGGTGTCCATTTCAACAACCCAGCCATTTGCTGATATACTTCCAGTATGGTTCCAAGTTAGTTCAGGAGTCTTATCAGGTGCAATGAGCATTCCAGTTGTTACGGACCAAACGCCATTGATTGGGGAGGCTGGTTGAGGTGGGTCGGGTACAGCCATTGAACCAGGGCTGTAATTGATGACAAGTTCGGGATAATCAGCCGCACTCCCAGCATTTTCCTTGTCAGTCATCGCTGCCGCCCCGGAACCGGTTCCAATTAAGAGGAAGTCCACAGGAACATTCCATCGCATTGAATTCTGCACTGCAATGGTTACATTCCATGTAAACCATGTCGGGGTGCTTCCACCAGAAATTGTGGTGGAATCAAGGAGTTGTCCACGATCGGAACCAGATGCTCCAAATCCAGACCAATTGTTTGCTCCTTCGTAATTCTCCCAAGTTGCGCTTCCCTCATCCCATCGATGATTAATCAATTCATACGCTGACGCTGAAATAGAACCCGAAACATATGATGATTTCATCCTTAGTTCAACATCTGTTACAGCAAGTCCGGGTGGAAGAATATGGCCACGTATATCACAACCAAAGAGAGTATATTGGCTACTTGTGATTGATAATTCGCCAGCATCATTGCTTGAACTTGGGCCGAGACTGTCAATGTAAGTATCAGCACAGAAAGGAGCAGCAATCGTGTGGGATGCATTTGAGTGTCGTAGTCTAAATTGCCATGTATTGTTTGAAACCCAAGTAGAATTTATAGTTGAAAGGAAAAATCCTGGTGTTGAGGAAAAACCTCCCCAGTCACCATCTTCAACCCAACGAACTCTCCAATAGTAATCTTCACCGTAGTCAAGACCCCAACTTGATGGAATAGTAAATGTTCCAGCTGTTGTGTTGATTCCACTATTCATATCACGGCTATCAACACGATAAAATGGCCCTTGAGTAAAATCCTCATTGCCGGCTAATTCAATACGTACTTCGTCGTTTGTATGACCTGTAGTTGACCAATTTAGGGTTGGCGTTAAATCTGCAGTCATATTGTTGTTCACAACTGACCAAACACCTCGGCCGTCAAGAGGTGATTGTACGGTAACAGTGTCAGTTGGGCCAGTTCCATCACCCCAAGCGTAGGTGATTAACATCTTTGGACGTAAGGTGTATGCGTTTTCTTCGCTTCCTGCGAATCTTGCCCATTCATTGTTTGCCCCACTTGATTGTAAAAGGAAAGAAACCCCCTCTCCAGTTGCTGATTGGTGTACCCCTCTCATGTACTCCTGGACTGCATATGTTACATCAAAATTGAAGATATTTCCTGATTTACCACCATTAATAATATCCAAAGATGAACCAATATTCTTGGATAGCCCGCCATTCGGCCAAGATTGGTTACCGGAGTAATTATCCCAAGATGCTGTATCTTCACTCCAATTAGTTTGGCTAAATTCATGAATGCTAATCCATGCATTCCCCTGCCTGTCAGTTCTTCTCATCTGCATGTATGCACTGAGTATAGTGGCGTTGGAATGTAATCCTGTATGGTCAAGGTCAACATGCATTAGGGCAGCCATATCATCACGTGACGTATTATTTGAGTTACCAACCCACATGTTTTCGGTGTCACCGCCGCTAACATTGGAACTACCAGATCTTAACCAAGCATCATGAACAGTTCCACCATCAACTCCTAATGAATCTCGTAGTAGTTCAAAAGTTGCGGTATTATTGCCGTTATTGGTGGCATTAATGAAAGGAAGAAGGAATTGTCCTGTTTGCCATTCAGAGAGTTGATCTCCCTTAGATGCCCTAATTCGCCAGTAAGCAGCCATTCCTAAATCAAGGCTTGAAGAACTTGGAATTGTGAAGGTCCCATTCCCTCCTGACATCGTAAAACCACTATTTCCCCAAGATGAGAAAAGCCAAGAATCATCGTCAATACTCCGGTAATCATTTGATTGTGAGACATGAATTTCAACTCCAGAACCATTCAAACCACTCCACCCCAAGGTGGGCGTGGTGTCGGCAGTTAGCAGGAATGAACCTGTGATTGGCACGCTTCCATTATCTGGTCCACCACGGACAATTGCCGAGCCTGAAGTAGGTGGCGTGCTATCGTAAACAAATGACATGCTGGGTCGCTTTGCAGTGGTGGGGTGTTCACGGCTAGCAACTGTTAGAATCCCAAGGCCAACTGATGACACTGTGACATTTATATCGTTGTTATTGTTAGCTAAAGCACTCTGGGCGATAGATGTTACATTGATGGAAAATGAAGATGAACTTGATGAAAATGAATTACTGCGTGGCTCCCAAGCACCTCTATCGTTGGTCCCATTTGCTCCACCAACCTGCCAAGTACTGTTGTGTGTGCTATTGAACCAAGTGGCATTTGTTTCATCAAAATCGGCTTTTAACGGTGCAGCGAAGGCATACATTGACCCTTGTGACATCCCACCGGTGATGTAGAGGGTAAGAGTTGCACTTTGAATTGAACCAGCGGAAGGAATTGGTCCACTAGGGCTTCTCAATGGGAAACTAAACAAAAGAACACTTTCCATGCCGCTGACATTGGTCAAGTTGAGGTTTGCATCACTTCCATGAGTGGCATTTGGACTTGATAAATTCAGCCCAGTGTCGGCTGCAGATGTTGACGAACCAGTAGCCCATGCAGGTCTTGAATCTACATCTAATTCAGGTCCGTTAAGCATGCTTGTCCAAGGTACTAGAATCATTACCAAAACTAAAATTATAGCAGTCAATGTCTTGTTGTTCATTTGCCTCATCACCATGACAATCCCTGTCGGGGAGGCGGTGCCTGCATTAACCGCTTTCGGCGTCGGGACTATGCTACGCATAGGTCCCGTTTCACCTAAAATGATTTTTTAGTCTACAGTCACAATGGTTATTGATGGTCAAGTTAAGGCAACGATAGGACGGGCTCTTATGGTCAAGATGTGGGTTGAAAAACATCGCCCTCAAACGGTTGGTGATATTCGTGGTCAACCTGCTGTAATCAATAGACTGAAAGCCTATTCTGAGCAAGGTACGTTTCCACATTTACTTTTTGCTGGCCCTCCTGGAACTGGAAAAACAACCGCGGCGATTGCCTTGACTCGAGATGTTTTTCAGGATTCATTTAGAGACAATATTCTAGAGATGAATGCTAGTGATGAGCGTGGTTTGGACAGCATTCGAAACAAAGTCAAGCAATTTGCCAAGACAAGTCCGCTCGGAGGGGCGACATTCAAGGTTATTTTCCTTGATGAAGCTGATGCTCTAACCTCTGATGCACAGGGTGCATTGAGGCGTATAATGGAGCAATATTCTGAGACCTGTCGGTTCATACTATCTTGCAATTATTCAAGCAAGGTAATTGAGCCAATTCAATCACGTTGTGCGGTATTCCGATTCAGGCCATTGGCTAGTGATCAAATCGCTAAACAAATCACAGATATTTCCGATTCTGAGGAGGTTACTCTAGATGATGACGCTAAAGAGGCGATAATCAATGTTAGTCAGGGTGATTTACGAAAAGCAATAACTGCACTACAAGTTGCTGCTTCACTTGACAAACATGTTACTCGCGCACTGATTTATGAAACTACAGCAACAGCCCCACCTGAACAATTACATGATTTCCTTTTGGCTTGTAAAAGAGATGGATTTCACCCATCTCGAAGGCGCCTTCAAACAATTTTAGACAAATATGGACTGGCGGGAACTGATTTCATAAATCAACTTCACAGAGCGATGTATGATACTGAATTCCTTGAAGAAATACAAAAATTAGAATTGACTGAAATGCTTGCTCAAGTTGATTTTAGGTTGGTAGAAGGTGGTGGGGAAGCACTGCAATTAGATGCAATGTGCTCAAACATTTGCCGTTTACTTAGTGATTGATTCCCATAGTTTCTTCACTTTCAGTTTGGTACTTACCCCTCTCTTCGGAAATCAGGTGTATAGGAACCAACTACCAAACATCATGGCACTAAATCGTGACTTGTTTTGGTTGGGCGACCTGATTGCTTGCACTGCAGTAGCACCCATCGTTAGAAAATGGAGAGATATGAAAATTGATGAGAGGACTCGTTCACAACTAATATGCAACAAACTCAAACCAATTTTTGATGAAATAAAGGCCCTGCACAGTGATCTGCTTCACCCTGCATGGTGCTAATTTAGACTACAGTCAAATCATACTCTATGACTCGAGTATTGATCCAAGGGTCTCCATCTTCAGTTAGTGTAACTGTTAGTTGGTAATCTCCTGCTTCTAGTACTCCGAGATTGATTGCTGCACAAACATCGTATTCATGTTTTTGAATTGCATTTTGCTGAGATTCACGCAAGCCATCAACGATTGAGGTGCAGTTACTATAGTCGCCAACAGTTCCCCCTGCCAACTCTTTGGGGGTTTCGCTTGGTGCTTCCAAATACGATGTCAAATTGATTGTTGCAACGCTTGGGTCAGTGTTGTCATTCACATAGAATATCATCCACGCTTCCCCACTACTGCCATTTCGGTCAAGAATGAAAGAATGCTTCTTACTGGTTAGATTATCGCTGTCAATCAATATATCTTCACCATCAACAATCACAACTGTCATTTTTCCAGCAATATCTGGTGCTCCGATATCTCCGATTGGTGGGTTTACTAAAATGAATGAAAGTGCTAACCAAGTGAATATGAACAGCATCGCAGCTCGAAACCAGTTACCAAAAGTAAAGCGAGATTTGTATGGTTCGGGAACTAGAACTCTGTGTAGTGATGGGAGAATTACTACGAGTGTTAGGGGAAGGAACCACAGAACTGATTTCGGGCCTTCCATTCCGGGCATCATAACATATCTCATAATGGCCGAAATAAGTATTCCAAAAGTGATGACTAACCACATTGATATTGTGTCAGCCACTTCTTTCTCAACATGGTCCTTAGGGTCGAAATTCTCTACCCCAAGTTTACCGCCTGGTTTCCCTTTTCTGTCACCGCTACCTCCCTTATTACGGCGGTTTTCGGCCCTTGCCGCCTGCATCGCCGTGCTGATGTCAACCATGTGCTTCGGTACTGCCGAGCGCGAGCAACCTATCATTAGTTCGCTTGTTTAGGTACCTATCAGTGCTGTGCAGTTTCCATTATTTTCCCCGAATCGTTCAAAGAGGCTCTGCCGGTCGGGCGGTTCATTGCCGGGGTGGCGTAGTTGGTGGCGCGTCGGACTCATAGGGTAGCCAGAAATGGCAGAACGGTGAGCGCTATACTCCCCAAAGGTGTCTGAGACATCCGAAGGTCGCGGGTTCAAGCCCCGCTCCCGGCATCAAAAAACTAAACAAGTTTGGAATTATTATCTTTAATCTAAAAAACACATCTGGTTATTTCTCCTTGCTTTCAAAGATGAACTTTTCTTTAATGATTGAAGGGTTGAATTGATGGGCTAAGTCGTGCCCCGCAGGTTAATGGTAGAGCAGAGCGAGGTCCCGGAAGTCGGTACTCGGGTGAGATTAATTGCTACTACGTGGAACGGGCCAACCGAAGTTGAAGGGGTTTTGTTAGCAGCCACAGCAGTAGGACATATCACTGTAAAATTGGTTAACGGGTACAATGCAACTCATTCTTTGAAGATGGTTGAGTCCATCACTGATTTAGGTGTCAGCAAATCTGTTGATATGGATTCTCCAGAGGTTTCTATGAACGCAGATCTACCATTAATTCACATACTTCACACAGGAGGTACGATTGCCTCCAAAGTTGATTATGCAACAGGTGCTGTAACTGCTCGGTTTGAGCCCGAAGAAATACTTGCTGCTATACCTGAATTGGGGGATATAGCTCAAATTAAAACCAAAAAACTCGGAAATATGTGGTCAGATGATGTCCGGCCACAACACTGGAATCGGATGGCTGATGCTGTTGCAACTTCATTCAGTGAAGGTGCTGTTGGAGTTGTAATTACTCACGGTACTGATACAATGCATATTTCTGCTGCAGCAATTGCCTTTGCATTTTCTGGAACAGGTGGGAGACCTGCTGGCCGAATTGCCTTGACCGGCTCCCAACGATCATCCGACCGTGGGTCAACAGATGGTGCTGAAAATTTGATTGCTGCGGTTCATTGGGCTGCTTTTGGACCGGAACCATCTGGTGTGACAGATTCAACAGTTGTTGTAATGCATGGTTCTGGTGATGATGGTACCATCTCGGTAAATCCGGGTTGTGCAGTACGAAAGAATCATTCTTCAAAGCGAGATGCTTTTGAGTCAATAAATCAAAACCCAATTGCATCAATCTCCATTGATAGAGGCGAGGTAAATATGGCTCTCTCGGATTCATACTCTAATTTACTTAATGAAGATTCAAGAGTTGTGAACTTAGAACCCACAAATTTTGACTGTGACGTAAAAATCATGCAACTTATTGCAGGGGCACACCTTCAAGCTGACCAAATAGGTCATGCTATGAAAAATGGTTACCAAGGGCTATTATTTTGGGGTACTGGTTTGGGGCATTTACCTCTTGATAATCCAGGGGATGCTCCCGAGAATGATGAAGTTCAAGATGCAATATCGGAATATATCTCAGGCGGTGGTGTTGTGGTAGTAACAACCCAGTGCATCTCAGGCCCAGTTCATTTGGATGTTTATTCTAAAGGAAGGGACCAGCAAGAACTAGGTGTCCTAGGTCATGGGACTAACTTTACACCAGAAGTTTCGTTGGTCAAACTGCACCATCTTTTATCTCTTGGATTAAAGGAAAATGAAATTGCCTCGGCGTGGGCTGAGAGTCTAGTTGGGGAGAACCCATCTTCTATTTGATTTCTCAATTGAAAAAATGATTTTTCAATTGATTAATTCGGCAATCCTTCTTACCGCTATCGTGATTCACCCTCAGTTATTGGATGTATACTGATGGCAGCAGTTCCTCCTCCTTCTAGCGATAATTCAGAGGAGTTATTGTTGCGGCGGAAAAGAGCATTTGCTGCTGGTGGGCAAACTAAGGTTGATGCTTTACGCGCCAGTGGAAGAAGAACTGCGTGGGAGAGAATCAACGCCTTAGTTGATGAGGATTCTTTTGTAGAAGTTGATAGTTTTGTAACTCATCGAAACGACCAATTTAATCTTCATCTCCATCCTATTGAAGGGGATGGAGTAGTATGTGGTCACGGCACTGTTGATGGCAGGAGAATTTTTTGCTTCGCCCAAGACTTTTCGGTGTTTGGTGGCTCAATGGGCGAAATGCACGCTCTGAAAATCGCAAAACTTGCTGAAATGGCTGAGCGTGCTCGAATTCCACTTGTTGGGATTTGGGATGGGGGTGGGCAGCGTGCCCACGATGGTGTACATTCGCTTGCTGGGACGGGAGTGTTACTTGACCGAATAGTTGCTTGTAGTGGCC
>CBFHYB010000068.1:0-8033 GCA_965659915.1 Candidatus Thalassarchaeaceae archaeon | reverse complement strand
ACCCATATAATGCGACCAGAGGTTTTTGGTGGAGCCATTTCTTCTGGATATTAGTTGATGAGGAAGATGGAAAAGTAGACTATTCAAACGTTCGAGATTTGCAAAAAGATTGGGTTGTAAGGTTACAACACCGCTTCATTTTCACAATCGGTTTTTTGGTAGGGATGGTGGCTCCCGCATTAGTTGGTTATGCTATTGGTGGAATACCAACAGCAATTGGTGGATTTGTTTGGGGTGGATTAGTTCGAACAGTATTTGTACACCATGGTACATTTTTGATAAATTCCGCAGCACATGTCTGGGGCAAACAATCCTACACCACTAGCAATAGTAGCAAAGATTCTCTTTGGCTTGCCTTCTTCACATTTGGAGAAGGTTACCATAACTTTCACCACGCTTTCCAAGCTGATTATCGTAATGGCATTAGATGGTGGCATTGGGATCCTTCCAAGTGGTGGATTGGCGCTTTTTCTCTAGTGAAATTTAATTCCAATCTGAAAAGGACTCCGAAAGCATCAATTGAAACAGCAAAAATGAGAACATCCTTTTCAAAAATTGCTAATCAATCCGAAGAAAATCATACTGAAAGTACAATGAACATGTTTGAATCTCGAAGCAATGAATGTATTTCAGCAATGCGTGAAGCACTGAGGTATCTAGATGAAAAGCGCGGGCTATTACGAAAATCAAGTTCAAATGCACGACAAATAATTGTTGAACAAATTGCTCATACTAAAGATAAAATTATGGCAATCAATACCGAGTTTCAAGCAATTCTAGATGATATGATGAAACCTTCATTTCATCCGTCGGTTTGAGTTCTTGCAATGCCTAATATTGATGCGGTTGTCACTTTCAACGAATAACTAGGGTGGAGGCCTTTATGAACCGATGTTAGGTCGGCGGCTTCACCGAAGGTGAAGACTGATGGGACGAAAAGAAGACAACATCGCAAAAGCAACAGAAGTGATGCATGATAGAGATCGTATTCGAAATCTCTGTATTGCTGCTCATATTGACCACGGAAAGACAACTCTTTCCGATAATTTGATTGCTGGTGCAGGGATGATGAGTGAGGATCTCGCTGGTAAAAGCAGGGTTCTTGATTTTGATGAGCAGGAATCTGCTAGAGGGATTACCATTAATGCGGCATCAGCCTCTATGGTTCACTCAGTTGAAGAAACGGATTTCCTCATCAATTTGATTGATACCCCTGGTCACGTAGATTTCGGTGGAGACGTTACTCGAGCAATGCGCGCAGTAGATGGGTGCTTCATCCTAACATGTGCGGTTGAAGGGGCAATGCCACAAACTGAAACTGTGGTGCGTCAAGCACTGAAAGAAAAGGTGAAGCCAGTACTTTTCATTAACAAGGTTGACCGACTCATTAACGAATTACAAGTAACTCCTGAGGATATGCAAGAACGATTCATGGATCAGATTACTAAAGTAAACAAATTAATTCGGCAATTTGCACCTGATGAATACAAGAAATCCTGGCAAGTTAGTGTTGCAGATGGCACTGTTGCGTTCGGTTCTGCTTACCACAACTGGGGGATTACCGTACCATATATGCAAAAATCAGGTATTTCATTCAAAGATATCTTTGATTATTGTAATAATGAAGAGCAAAAAGAATTAGCAAAGAAGGCTCCCGTTCACGAGGTTCTGTTAGATATGGCAGTTAGTCAACTACCAAGCCCTGTTGTTGCACAACCATACCGTATTCCAAATATTTGGAATGGCGATTCTGATTCTGAAATGGGTCAAGCAATGATTAACTGTGACCCAGAAGGACCACTTGCACTAATGATTACTAAAATTTGGATGGATCCACATGCTGGAGAAGTAGCTGTAGGTCGACTATATTCTGGAACAATAAACCACGGTGAAAGTTTGTGGGCTATTGGAGGAAGCAAAGCCGAAAGAGTACAACAGGTTAGCATGATGGTTGGTGGAGACCGAATCTCTATTCCAAAGATTGTTGCTGGAAACATCGCAGCTCTTACAGGTATCCGTTCTGCTGCAGCTGGTGTTACAGTTGCAAGAGATAAGGACATTATTCCTTTTGAGGCAATCAGACATTATTCAGAACCAGTAGTTACAGTGGCTGTTGAACCCAAGTCAATGAAAGATTTGCCAAAGTTCATTGATGCACTACGTTCACTTGCAAAAGCAGATGCATCATTACAAGTTACTACCAATGCAGAAACAGGAGAAGCGCTACTTGCTGGAATGGGCGAGCTTCACCTTGAGATTACAACTTACAGAATTGAAGAAGAACAGGGAATCAAAGTCTCAGTTTCTGAACCAATTGTTGTATATCGAGAAACAACAGCCGGTAATAACCACGGTAGACCGTTTGAAGGCAAATCCCCTAATAGGCACAATAGATTCTACATTGAAGTTGAACAACTTCCCATAGAAGTGGTAGATGCACTTCGACAAGGTGAAATTGGTTCCGGAACAATCCGTCCTAATGACGCAAAGGAAATCGGAAGAAAATTCGCTGAATATGGCATGGATAAAGATATGATGCGTAAGACCTATGCAATCAATGGAACCAATGTCTTGGTCAACGATACTAAGGGTATTCAGTATCTTCACGAAACAAAAGAATTGCTGATTGAAGCATTCAATGAAGTGTGCAAGAAAGGACCTATTGCTGAAGAGCCACTAATGAGTGTCATGGTAAAGCTGAAGGATGCTAAACTTCACGAAGATGCAATCCACCGTGGCCCCGCTCAAACTATTCCAGCAATGAGAAATGCCGTCAAAGGAGCTCTAGTAAGAGCAAACACTGCACTCATGGAGCCTATGCAAAAGATGCATGTCTCGGTACCAAATGACTGGCTTGGCGGAGTTACAAGAGAAATCACACAACGTCGTGGTGAAATTGAAGATATGCCCTCAGATGGTGAAATCACTACAGTAATTGGCAAAGTTCCAGTTGCTGAAACCTTTGGATTTTCGAATGATATTCGGGCCGCTAGCCAAGGTAGAGCGGTTTGGAATTCTGAAAATTGCGGATTTGAAGAGTTGCCAAGGTCACTACTAGAGAAAGTGGTTGGAGAGATTCGCGAACGCAAGGGCATGAAACCAGAAATACCTGGTGAATCATACTATTCAGATTGAATAAAGAATGATTGCATGTGCAATCAATGATTCAGATTAGGATATTCTGATGAGTTGCCAGTCTGTTAATTGCCTAAGGATTGACAAAGCAGGTGAATCTGGAAGTTTGTCCAAACACGAATGAGCTTGTTGGTGGAAACCCATCGCTCTGTCTTTAGCATAATCAATTGAGCCAGAAGCCTGCAATTCTCGGAGAACTTCATCAAGCGTATCTCTAGGTGTATCCTCATTCCTAGAGGCAAATACATCGTGGAATGTTGGTAGATTACTTGGTTCTAGACCCAATGCATGAATTGCAATGAGGGTTCTTTTTCCTTCCACGACATCACTACACGCTGGCTTACCAAGAGTTTCGCTATCACCCGTCGCATCAATTAAATCATCCATTAATTGGAAGCAAAGTCCTAGGTTTTCACCCCAATTGGCTAGATTTTCAATAACATCTGAAGTGGCACCCGATAGAATCGCACCCGTCCTAGCACAGGTGGTGAACATAGCGGCTGTTTTCCCAGAGATCATTGCTAAGTATTCTTCTTCACTAACAAAATCTCTATTCTCAAAATCCATGTCTAATTGCTGCCCTTCAGATACCTTACGAACCATTTTGCCGATTATTGAAACTAAAGAACGGAAATTTTCAGATGATATCTCTTCGGCTTCACTCAATAATTCGAATGAGACAGCCAACATTGCATCACCTGCATTGATAGCAGTAGGCATATCATATGCTATGTGTACAGCTTCCCTTCCCCTTCTCAATTCGTCATTGTCCATGATGTCATCGTGGACGAGTGTGAAATTATGGATGATTTCTATTGCTGCCCCCAAGTCATACAATGAATCAGATGAACCACCACAGGCATCTGCAACTAACCAGGGTAAAATTGCACGAAGGCGCTTCCCCCCACCTTCAATTAGGTGCATCATTGCCTTTTTCAAACGTTCATGGTTTGATTTTTCTAAAGCAGCGATTATTCTACTTTCAACTTCCGTTGTATGGCCCTTTAGTGCATCAAGTAAGGACGCTTCTCCGCTAGTACTTACATCCCCAATATGGTGAACCACATTGTCTTGAAGAGAACTCACCCCATCAAGATGACCCCACCATTGAGAAGCAAATCGTGAATATATTTCATTAAACCAGGGGGCGATAATTTCCCCATTATTAGGTGAATTAGCGATTAAATCTTCTATTTGAGATTGATTAACCCAGCGAATTTCAGAAATCTCATTTGGATTAATTTTCAATTCTACATCTGCTTGAATTAGCAGAATATGGTCTAATTCATGTTCAATCCATTTTTCATCAGCGCGTGCCCTATAATGCATTCTTGTAATTAGATGAAAATCATCAATTGGCAACTGTTCTGCAGTGATGCCAAGTTCTTGCTCCATCTTACGTATTGCAGCGCGTTTGACACCAAGGTCATCATCCATTTCTGTTTCACCCTCTATGTCAAGGGGGTGGCTACAGCATGAGTTAGCCCACACTGATGGGAATGTGATCTTGGTATCTGCCCTTTTCTGAATCAACATTTCTTGTGAAGAATTGAACAATAATACGCTAAAAGCACGGTGAAGCGTACCTTCACCCACATGGCTGTCCACTTTAGACATGGAGCCTATTTGTAGATCATTTTCATCTACCAAGATTACCATTTCATTCATCATTTCGCTCTGTGAATCATCATATTCATCGCCAAGGAATGGACTGTTCTCACTCATCGCCTCACCAACAATCTCATCTGAGGGGTTTTGCCTCTATAACGAGATGGTATAATCTCCTACGGAGATTCAGGGATTATCCTAGTACCATATGTTTCGCCATTTAAGGCAACTTCTACAATACGTTCTGGGCACTCACCATCAATAATCCAAACCATTGGAACGTGTTTGGAGATTTTCCCTGCTACACTGAGTTTGAGGTGTATACCTCCAGTAACATCGATCTCTGATTGATGGACTCCCTCAAATTCTTTGTTTTGTGACCATACTGGTATTAGTTCTGCACTAGCCTCGGAAGGTGGTGAGGACATAACACCAGGTGCCCCACCCATTGCAAAAATCATGTGGCTTGCATTAAGTTCTGTCGCTAGTCTATAGCAAATATCATCTCCGCTTAAAATACCAAATTCTTTCTCATTTAGGCAATCAACGACGTCTCCGTATGTGATGTGGACCAAGTGTTCATCTAAGTTGAATCGATGTAAATCTCCTAAAAAGTTTTGACCGGTTCCTGAAGCCCATTCATGGGGGGAATGTGAAACCGTTTCAATTCCTAGTTTATTGAGTTCTTCTGAAATTAGTTGATTTAGATTTAACATATCTTGCCTAACGGATTTGATAGCTTCATCTTGAGAAGACAATACATCTTCTGTAGGCAATCCCACATTTGTTCTTCCTTCATGAAGTTTCCAAGATTTAGCCTTTAGATGACCAAAACTACCTGCACCATGAACAATAATTACCTGAATATCCATGTTGACTAAATGTTGCACTGATTTGGCAAGGTTATGGATTACGTCAATTTTTGGACTACATAATTGATCCTTAATGGTGATTAGGCCACCACCAAATTTGATGATGATGGGGCCACGCATGATTACTCCGAAAGGGCACTCTATGAAGTCAATTGCTATTGCTATTGGTATACTTTTGAGCCGCCGTGTTGATTAGGGGAGATATGGTGCGGGAAATAATGACCCATGATGCAACAGTAGACCAACTGCAAAGATATCTACAAGAACAGTTGGTTGAAGCCGAAGACATCCCTAATGTTGAACAACGGAAACAGAGAATTATAAAATTAGAATCCGCATTATTCGAGATTATTGAATTCATCAAATCTGTTGAAGAAAGAGAACTTGTTGAATCTGTGATTTTTGAAGAGTCATCTTCAGTCAGGTTAATTTCATCTTCTGATAATACTGATGGACCCAGCATAACAAACTCAGAGGTTTGTCCAGAGTGTGATGAACCGCAAAGTAGCGAGTTTAGTTTCTGCCAAGTGTGTGGTTACCAAAGAAAGTAATCACTCTTCTTCTCCCCATTCTTCTAGCATGAGTGCATATTCGGTATCATCGTAAGACACTTGTGAACAGAACTGAGCATCAACTATTTCGGTAAGGTAAACAGTAGTTCCAGCATGGAAAATTGTGTTGCCAGATGCTTGCATCTGAATGATATCAATTTCTATGATTGCTGGGTGGAAATGATGAACAGCACCAGCATTCGCTGCATTTGTTATGGTTTTAGAAAGATGTACCCATTTTCTCCCACCAGGGTGAATTCCTCCTTCTAGGTGAATATCTAGTTCATCCCTCGAAACAGGATAATACAACAATTCAGGAATATTGTCTGATGGCAAGTCGAGTTCTATTTCCACTGTATGTGCATAAGTAGCTCTCACGTTTCCTCCACGAATTTCGTAACGACCCTTTGGGTCAGTATCAACAATTGCTTGGATATGGCGATCTCTTAGCCAATGCTTGCGCTTATCTTTACGGGAAATTGCATTAGATAATTCTCGAATGCTAACCCATCCGTTTATGTCCATTTCTAAATCAAATTTTTCTGGGAAATGGCGTAGAATCCCAGCCATTCTTCGGGCTATTTGGTCTCTTTCTCTTCCATTCATAACGAATTTTCCTTCGCTGTTGCAGGCTGGACAAAGTTCCCCTTCAAAGGTACCATGTAGTTCACACTCTCGTAGCATCAAGCGGGCCGACTCGCGCCCTATTGATAACCGCGCCGGTTTGGGTATCTCTAGTTGTAGTGGTGTTAATCGCAACGCATATCACCCATGGGGTTCCACAAGGTTTTGATGGCATTCCGAAAGAAGCCGGTCAAGGGGACTAAAGGCTTAGGCGAAGCCAAGGAAAATTTGACGGCAGTAGAGGATGGGGATTGTCCCCGTTGCGGTGGTGGAAGTAGTAGTTCATCTATTCCAGGATACCTATCTTGTGACCGGTGCCAATATGAATGGTCAGATCCTAATAGTGATTCTCAAGGCAAAAAAAGGCATCATGAATCGGTGCAAACAGAATCTAAATTAATTGAGCAATTTAAACAAGAAATGGAATCTGGTACAGGACTATCTAGAGTTCTAGGTATTGATGAAAATTTGACTACAGAGCAAGAGCAAGGGTTAACACGCTTGCAAGATAAATGGATAGAAGGTATGCAGGGTCATTTCAATGTCGCAGAGGAAGAAAGGAAACCTTTGATGATTAGTTTTGATGAAGATGATAACATTCTACAAACAGAGGTTGGTAAATTAACTCTGATGAGTAACGATTTTGATGGTGGGGAGGAAGTTAGAATTGAATATCCAGGGTTGGGTACAGAATTTTATTTGTTAAATGAAGATTCTAATACCGGTTGGAGGCGCGGGAGAACAGTTGCTGACACTGCTCGTAACATCGCTTCTGTCATCAATAAATCCAGCAATTTTGTTTTCGCTAATAATCATGAAAATGTAGTTTCATTTGAATTAAGGGACAACAAACTAAATCCATCTGCATTGGTCCTTTATATCGACGATCCTGGTGGCAAAGACATAATCGCTGAAAAGGATGGGGTCGTACTTGACCCCACAGCTGTCGGCATAGAATCAGATTACCAAACAGCGGTAGAATTAGTGCTTTCAGATGGTGTGATAACACCAAGCGAAGATCAACTACTGTGGGCAATGAGGCAGCACTTAGGCATCACAGAAGAGAGGCATATTGAAATTGTAATTACATTATTTGGTGAGGATGTAACCAAAGAATGCACTGGTTGTGGAAATGGTGCCCCCCTGTACACCCAACACAATGCTTGGTATTGTGATGGCTGTGAAATGTGGCTATAAATTAATAGAGTTTGCAAACCAATGTTAGGGATTATTGATATACCGT
>CBFHYB010000067.1:0-8048 GCA_965659915.1 Candidatus Thalassarchaeaceae archaeon | reverse complement strand
AATCATCTTTATACCAATGATTATCTGAAGAAATGGCTTACTCTTCTTCAGTATTTTTTTCCCGTTCTTTATTCGCCTGAGAGATTTCAGGAGCACCAATCAACAACCTTTCAGTAGCCTGCTCAACAACAAATGTTCCCAGTAAAAGGATGACCGCTGTTGCACCTAGCATTCTCCAACTGTGACCTGTAACTTGTGCCGAATTTGATGAGGCTGCTAGTTTGACTGCACCAAGCCATGGAAGTTCAGCACCTGCTACCCCAACTACCCAGTCTGAACGTACCGCAGTAACTCGATTACCATTCTCATCTGTAAGGCCCCCTGCAAGGGGATATGCCAGAGATCCTTGGTCCACATCACACCGATTATTATCACCCAAAGTAAGGTATCCTGCGTGTCCTGGGTCCCACTCCTGAACCATCAATCCGTGTGGGTTTGAAGGGCATTCGACATTGTCAAAAGACCAGTTTATTGAGGCTTGATTCAATACTGTAGTTCCTGGTGCATCCCATGTGAGGACACATGTTCCTGCCTGCCCATCGGCATCAATTGATATCGGGTCCCAACTGCTGCCCTGTGGGCAAAGTTGGAGTGAACGGTTAGTCGGAGTGACTGTGTCGTTGGCTACTGCTTCAAGGATTACACGGTGAATTACAGGAGTGTCAATACCACCATTTTTCTTGAAGATGATAACATCTCCAGGTTTGCCATGGGATTCCCATCCTTCCCATTCGCCACCTTCCTCCATTGCTTCTGCCATGCTGACAATATTAGTTCGACGCGACGTTGACATGACGAGAACTAGGTCGCCAGGGTCAATCGCCCCTACTTCTCCTTCACTATCATGCATCATTGATGATGACTCAACTACTACCATTGGGGGGATGGAACCAGTAGTGGCCCACAGACCAATTACTAGTAGTGAAATCAATCCGATGGCAAGTAATGCTTCGCGAATCCAGCCTAAGGGTGTGGCCATCTATTACCGCCTCATTCATTCTTCTTCTTGAATTGAGTCACTCTCTGATTCATCCTCGTCAGTAAATGCCGGTCCAGTCATGAAAAGAATAGCCGCAAATATAGCAATCATAAGTCCTCCAACCAAATCAAAGTGTGGAGCCCAAGTCGCATTGTATTCGCCACCGTTCATGATGGAGGTGAAATCAACAGTCATATTACGTGGACTAGATACCGTTTCGCGCGCTAATCCAATCAGTGCATTATAGACAAATAAAACCAATCCAGTAAGAGAACTGAAAATTATTAATTTATTTATTCCTGGGTCTTTGAGTAGATCAGAATCCGGAAATCTCTGAGCTAATCGAGAATATTTTGTATTCAACCATGCGCTAAGTAATGAGTTTTCTCCGGTGTCTGATAATGACATGCCATCAGGCATATCTCGGCGTAAACCTAACTCCACTCTCTTAGCCGCAATTCTTGCTGGCCACGCGCCAGCGAGTAGTTGCGCCCCCTCATCCAATTCTTTCTTGTTTTTCTGTAACTCAGCCCGAGAGTCTGTCTCAAGCATGTCAACTAGAGAATTGCGTACTCCAAGATAATGGAAAAACTCGGGTATGACAAACAATAAGAGAACGAAAGCAAGTAAGACCCCAACCCATGTTGCAGCCGTCAAATCCGCCCAACTATTGGCTTCCTGTTGTGCGTTTGAAGAAAACATTGAGAAGAATGCTATCGCCCATAACATCATTGCAAAAGTGAGAACTGTCAGCATCCCCAAAATGACCAAATGACGGTCTCTCTGATTCTCCCAAAATTCTTCAAAATATGCCTTCAAACCCCGCTTTGATTTTTTCCGCTTTTTGCCTGCCGCCATCTCAATCCCGTATGCTCGAAAGCCTCTTGACTGATACAGTTTCGGTTTATTGGTTTTAGTTCTAAGTGCAAAGGATTGAAATGGTATCCCTAACGGTCCCTAAGGGACCGCCTATGTTTAGATGCAACAATCAAATCAAATTCACTTCGTTTTTCTTAGCCGGATTAATGCTGTTCTCTACAACGCTTTCATTTGCAATCGCGGCAACTACTGAAACTCAATTCGCTGATGGCACTACCAGTTTTTCCCACACCTTTGCCGGTCAAGGTAATGGTGGAACTGCAGGAGTAAACATGCCTTATGGAGCGGAAGTAACATCAGCAAGTTTCTCTATCACTGGAGAACCTTCAACAACTACTTGGGCTAATGCAAGCACCAATACACACTTTGGTGGCCCTTCAACAACAGATGGGCCCATGAACGTCCCATACTTCTCATATGATTATCGAACTACTATTGATGTTGGTAACGATCAAACATCCCTTAGAGAAATGCAAAGCGAAGCGAGTTGGGCTTTAACGAGAACAAGTGATATTTCTAGTGCACCAAATGCAGTTCACAACACAACAGGTGGAGCTATTGGCTTTGCTGATTCTGATTTAGTAGGAGCCACTACACAGGATTATTCGGCTTATTCTGGAGGTGCTTGGAATTATGCTGGTCCTGTGGCTTACCAAGGAAGCAAAACTTTTGTCGCACAGTGGACTACTACTAATCTCTATCAAGCCCCAACAATTAGGAGTTACAACAGTAGCACAGGCTCTCTAATTGGTACTGTCACTCTTTCGTTTAACAGTTGTACAACCACAACAATGAGTTATCTTTCAGATATTACTAGTGATGGTAATGGTACTATTTGGACAACGAGTTGGAATTACAATTACATCGCTAAATGGACAGTCAATTCTGCAGGTACAGGTTGGTCTTGCAATCAAGCATGGTACGGCTCATCTTACAACATTGGAGGAGTTGCTTTTGATCCAGTTGACAATGAAATGTATGTTGTAGCAACCCGCTATTTGAGTGGAAATTACAACTACTACCTATGGAACGTCAACCGCTCAAACCCTGTTCAAGCGCTTTCAACCCAATTGTTGATGATGATTCAAAGTGGTAAAGGCCAACCAGCAGGACTTGATGTTGCTGGAGACAGAGTAACAGTGAATGTTTACTGTACATATTCAAGCAATAACAATTGTAAGGCCAAAAACTACCACTCTGTTTTCCTAAGAGGTGGAGCATGGCCAGAACACCAAGGAGACATTTTATTCCCGAATCACGCTCACTTCGGACTTGAAGGAACTGACGATGGAAAAATTGTTTGGACTTGTTATTACAACACCCAATGCCCAAGTGCAAGTGCACACAAAATCTTCACCAACGGGAGGTCAACTGTTACTTCAATGGGAACACCCGCTACTACTTCTGGGATAATTACCTCATCAGCAATCACTGCAACAAGAACAACACCCGACCTTACAATAACAGCAGCAATTTCTTGGAAGCCAACTGGTACATCAGTTGAATACGAAGTCACAAATGATGGTGGAGTAACTTGGAAACAAGCTCAAATTGGAACTAAAGTAACTTTCACAAATTCAGGAACTCAACTTGGATGGCGGGCATATCTCAATAGCACAAACAGCAATGTATCTGCCCTCATTGACACTGTTAACATCGGTTATACTGGTTCATACGCATCATCTGGATTAATGTGGATGCGAACCCCATATTTTGGAGGGACCGCTGCGAGCGGCCCTGTCGCGGCTCAGGTATGGTGGAACTCAACTGAACTTGGTGGTAGTTCGCTATCAATAAAGTGGACTACATCAAGCAGTTGCACTTCAGGGACTTCTACAACATTGAGTACACAAGGACAAACAGTAAATTTCCCTACTACGTTGACTTATCTCACCCTCTGCTTCTACTTTTACTCTGGGAGCGCAAATGCATACAGCCCTATTGTGGATGACTTTCAGGTCGCTCTCTACTCTAATGCCCCACAAAACGTAAAGTTAGACATTGGTAGTGATGGCAGTTCTGAATGGACCCATACAAACGCTCTTCTTTCTACTGTAACTGCCACAGGTAGTTCTGGAAGTTCCATTGTTAATGCACTAAATGATGCGATTCCTGACACTGGTTCTGGCACGGAACTAATTCCTATCCAAATCCTCTCATCTTCATCAGGAAAAGTGGTGATTAATTCATTTTCAATTACTTACGTCATGCAAACCGTAAATCTTGACATTAATTGGGATGAAAGTATGGTGTTGCATGAAACGATTGACACCTATGAAGTCGTGACTAGGCATGTAATTGGTGAAGATGCCGGTGGGATTTCTACAGCGACTCTTGACTTTTTAGCCTACCCTGCAAGTGAAACCCCTTCCCTAACTTGGAACAGTGATGGAACCCTTGTTGATGACGACCCCGAAGATTGGATAATTCCAGATGCTTCTGCAACATGGACGAATGATAGTAACGGGATTTTAGAAATTCATTGGGCTTTCCGAGTAACCTCTAATTTCATTGAGCAGAACAATGTTGGATTCAGAGTCAGTTGTACTGATGACCAAGGCCTCTCACCAATGTCTCTATCATCACGGGCAAGTAACGCCCCAGGAATCCGCGTAAACCAATCCTATGGACTTGGATGGATGGCGGTCAGAGACAATGATGGTGCTGTACACCATGATGATGTCCCCGAATATCAGTGGATTAAAGCCGGTGAAACTCTATACTTCCAAGGAGCAATTTGGTATGATGGAACCCAAGATGCACCTCTTGACTCTACTTTTGATGTTGCAGTTATCAAGCGAACACCAGAAGGTGATTTCCTACAAGCAAAGGACCGCTCTAATCAATATGGAGAATTCTTTATTCCAGTCCCTGTAGATACAATCAACCGCCCTGATGGGGTATTCTACGAGATAGTAATTGACAATCCAAGAGACCCTCTCAAGGTCTTGCCAACTAACCATTCATGGCAGCGAACCATCCGAGTTGATGCAACTAGTCCAACTCTGATAGAAGCGACTCCTGTTGACAATGCATACGAAGCTGGTTACGAAGATCAAGCAGTGCGTATACGAATTCAGGATGCAATTGGTGCACCAGAAGTGTTGACTCTACACTACTGGATAGAGGCAGAGCACGACTCTAACCGCAATGGCAACGCCGATGCAGCAGAATATGTCAACCAAACAATGACCAACATGACTGACGACATTGACAAATTATTCTTCGCATTTATCGATGATTCAAATAATCCAAATATGGCACGAGTTTCATATTATGTCACTGGAACTGATGTTGCAGGCAATGCGTTACTTCGTTCAGATGGCCCAGGTTTTGACTATGACTTAGTAACTTACAGAACTAGGAAAGACATGGATTCAGTTTTCACCGGTTTACACTGGGCAGGCCATGAGGATGGGGAAAGAGCCTTTGCTGGAACTACTCAATACCTCACACTCGGACTTGTTGATGCAAACGGTTTGATTGACTTCACTGATATTTCGATCATCTTTGACTTTGAGGGTCCCGACCCTGAAAGAGATCAACAGCGATTATCATTCAGCGGCACTAATTCCACTTTCTGGACTGATGATGATTTCCTTGAAATATCACCCGCTTGTAATAATTTACTTGATGAATCATGTGGGGGAATTGTCACTACTAATGAAACAGGGTTGCCTTGGGTGATGGTCACATTTGCATTCGAATTTTCGTGGGATTGGCCTGATGCCGATTTGTCAGATATCGCCTTAGAATTCACCCAACTCGGAAGTACTGAGCCTCGTCAAATCATTTTCACAGAGCACACATTTAGAATAGAGAATGACTTAGTTCTAGATGCTGAGACTTACTCAGTAGAAGATGTACAGGAACCAAGAATTGGCCCGGTATTTGACGGGAGCAGGGTTGTGCCTAACGACCGTTTACGTTGGTCTGGACGTGTTGTCTACGAAGGTAGTGATGTGCCTGCACCGAAAAATCTTGGAATTACTGTTGAAGTCTTTGATGGTGTTCAATACTGGTCGGATGGTAGCCTAACTGATGAAGGAGGATTTAGTTTAGAAGTCCCTCTTGGTGCTGCTCCCACACTCGCTTCTAGCGAGACTAGAACCTTCCTTGCAGGAGTTAGAAATATTCCAGGAAGAGGCGAGGACATGACTCGCGATACTGTTTCAACTACTCTCCAAGTTAAGGTTGACCACGCACCACCTAGAGTTCTTGAAAGGCTATCACCGATTGATGTAATTGATATCGCCAACAGTTCTGCACTTACTGAGGTACCAGTTGAGTTCATTGGTTGGGAAGATGCTGACCTATCTGGAAGCCCGCAGTGGGTACATTGGTTAATGCGTGATGAAAATCAACGCCAAATTTCCTCAGGTTCCTCACTGCTAGGAATGCTCCAGGAAGGGCAAGCAATCACTTGGACAGGTACTGTTGACTTAATTGGTGACGGAATGAATCCACCACTTCAGGATTATGAAGTTGGATTCTGGATTGAAGGTTGGGACGCTGCTGGTAACCCATTAGCAACTGAAGGAAACTCAAAGAGTGACCCTGTGAGAGAACCTGTTGACCTAAATGGTGACCATGAACTTCAATGGATTCGATTCGGTGCTCTTGGAGCACAATTGACTGTAGAACGTATTTCAGCTGATCGTGAAATTGTTGCTAACGGCGACAAAGTGGAGATTACAGCATGGATTTCAAATCTCGGTGGCACAACCAATACTGGATTTGTTGTTGGGTTCTATTCTGGTGATTCTGAAAAACCATTTGCGACCCAAAAACTGAATGGCATCGCTGATGAATCAATTCCTATTTCTGCAACTTGGGTTGCTGAGAAAGGCGTTGACAGAGTCATTGTAATCGTTGATACAGAAAATGAAATTATTGAAGTTGATGAATCCGATAATAGTGCTAGTGTAGGGGTTTCTGTAGATTACGCATTTGGCATGGGTTGGGTTGAAGGAGCTCGCCAAAATCTACTTGCTGTAATTGGAATCATTATTGCTATGATTGTTCTACCTGTTGTTGCATATGTCAGCATGAAGGGAGCTCTCACTGGTCGTTCTGAATTGTTTGATGATGATCATATGTTTGATGATGAAGACGATTATGATGATGATTATGATGAAGACGATTATGATGACGAAGATGACGACTACTGATAGCCGGCGCCCTTTTCACACTCAGGCTTTCCCCCACTCTTGAGAGGGTGGGTTATTTGGTGTCTGATTTCAGTGCACTTGCAGATTCACTCGCTCAACTTGCTGACGATAGAGGTTGGAGTCCGACACCAATTCAAGCAGCGTCACAAAAGCAGATTCTTGATGGCTCTGACCACTTACTAATCGCCCCCACTGGAAGCGGTAAAACCGAAGCAGCAGTTATGCCACTACTATCCAGAGCAATCACAGACAAATGGCAACCTATGTGCATTCTGTACATCACCCCACTTCGTGCGTTGAATCGAGATATTGATCGGAGAATTGAGTCATTATCTCAGGCATGTGGATTACGCTCTGATGTGCGGCACGGAGATACAACCCAATCACAAAGAACAAAACAATCCCGTAACCCTCCCCACCTTCTTGTTACGACTCCAGAAACCTGTCAATTACTATTATTTGGCAGTCGACTACGAGAAGGCATGAGCAACCTTCAAGCGGTTGTGATTGACGAGGTACACGATTTAGCGGCTTCTGAAAGGGGCGCACAATTGACTGTTGCTCTTGAGAGAATAGATGAATTATGTGGCCGACGAGTTCAACGAATTGGATTATCTGCAACCGTAGGAAATCCGGATGAAATGGCTGGTTGGCTCTCACCAACTACCACCCCAATCAACGCACCCGCTCCGCGTCCGGCTGAACTACAGGTTGTAACTGAACCAACTACCGCAGATGACCGTGCGCTATCACTGGAACTACATGTTTCACCAAGGGGGCTTGCCGCTCTTCGTTGCTTAGCATCAAAAGTTAGAGAAAGTGCCCCCTGCTTGATATTCGTAAACTCTAGAAACGCCGCTGAAACAGTTGCTCAAAGAATAAGTAAACTCGATGATGGGTTGAATATAGGGGTTCATCATGGTTCATTAGCAGCCGAAACACGGCAAGAAATGGAATCAGAATTACAGAAAGGAAATCTGCATGGACTTGTCTGCACTTCAAGTCTTGAATTAGGAATT
>CBFHYB010000066.1:0-8150 GCA_965659915.1 Candidatus Thalassarchaeaceae archaeon | reverse complement strand
TTTCTCAGCCTTCTTCCCCGTGAATTGACCGCGCTCATACCTATCTTCGAGTGCCCTCATCTTTTTTCTAATGAATTCGGGGCTATCTCCATCTCGGCGTTTACCTTTATTATCTGAATCATTACCATGAATTTTAATTCTGAGAGTGTTGAATTCTTTGTTTGCCTTTTCTCGCTCAGTCTTTGCCTCACGTACCATGTTATTCTCTTTATCACGAACAGTGCGCTGGCGCTCAATCTCATCATATATCTCACGCTTTTGACCGTTTACCTGTTCACGGCGTGATTTATTTTCAACAACTTTTGCGTTCCATTCGTCACGCTGTTCCTGATGTTTTGTGATGAAATATTCTGTATTGGAAATGATATCTTTCAATGCCGACTGCATCAACCACCATCTCCCAATCTCATTCTCACGGCCCATAGGGCCGGTACTTCACAACCCTTCGACTAAGGTGTGGCATTTAATCACTATGATTTTAATGGCTGATGATGTTATTACGAATACAGGCAGATAATCAGTATTTACTTTCAACAACAATAAATACCGGGTATAAAATGGCCATAGTGGGAATCATGTATATTGGCGGCATAGCAGGAATGGAGCGGGTAATTAGTCGGGACGCGGAGCCACCATATCTGAGTCTTCTCACTGGCCCACCTGGATCAATGAAAACCAGTTTTTCTTTGTCGATAATATCTAATCATTTACGAAGAACTGGTGGGTTTGGATTATATTGTACAGTTGAAGAAACCGTTGACAGTCTACTAAGAACGTGTAATTCAATGGGACTAGAACTACCACCAAACCTCCAAATCACGGATTTAACAGAGTTAAGAAAAGAAAACGAAGCTATGGATTACCTAAAGTTCACTCGCCGAATGATTCAACACTTTAAGCAAGAGCGTGGAGACCAATTCTCAGTATTTGTTCTAGACAGCCTTGGTGCTATTTACAGCCTAACTAGCGTTGATACAGAAATGAGAAAGAAGATGTTCGGATTCTTCGATTTCCTTCGAACTCAAGGTTTGTACACCATTATTATCACAGAGAGACAGACCGGAGAACATGCTGAACTTCAGGGTAATGAAGGGTTCATCGCAGATGGTATTATCAATCTAGGATTGGATAGAAGGAATGGCAAAATTGTCCGAACAATGCAAATAGAAAAAATGAGGCATCTACGTCATAGCATGGAAAAGCAAGCAATTGACATTAGTGCTGGTGGAGTAACTATCTTGGGCCCTCTCTTTGACTAACTAAAATCCAAATTTGGATTTTACCGGTTAAGGTAAATTTAGTATTTCGCCGCTTAAACCATGTACAATCATCCAACCGTTGCCAGGAAAATCAACTTGCCAACCTGGTATCAAGATAGGAGATGAGGTCATTTTTGCGACTTTTTCTTCAATTCTCCACCAATGTAGGATGCTGCCATGAACATCCCCGCCTGCCGCTGTTTGACTAACTCTCCAGTGCCTCCTTTCCTCACACACTGATGGCAATTCTGAACGCACCATCTCCATCGTCTTCCATGACCTAGGAGATATCTTCTCTAGTTGAGGTACAAATGGTAGGGGTTGGGAATCCCCCATTCTTGTTAATTGACCTGAAAAAGGATCTTCAATGAGTGACCAACGGTGCCTCTCTTTAGTCCCTTCAGGACCTAGTAAGTGGCCATCGATATGCCAACTTTTTCCTTCTAGTAAAATTGGTCGTACCTCCAATCTTTCATAACCACGTTGTGAAAGCCATTCTGTCAGTTTGACTTTGGGTTTTATGGCCTTAGTATCTGGAATTGGGGGTGATGATTTTTCAGCCCTCTTAGTAATACCACCTATTGATGGAGAAGAAAGTGTTTCATCAAATTGTAAATTTAATCGCCCTGCCAGAATTGATTGGCCAAGCCAATTAGAAAGTTCTTCTGAACCCCAAAGTTCCAAATTAATTCTATCAGAAACTGTTGTTCGGTCTAAATCAATCAATCTTCTTTCTGAAACAAGCCAATGAAAGCCATCGGGGGCATCCACAATCCAGCGCTCCAATTCCATCCTATCAATTGGCGCCCATCCTGGTTGAGCATGCCAAATGTGAGTGCCGACTTCAACTGGGCAACCAACACTAGAATTAGAAATAGATTCAATTACCCCCAAACAATTAATTCCAGGGGTTCTAGAAATGATGGAAATAGACTTCACTTCAATTCCAAGTTCCTTGAGAACTGAGGGTAAAGAAACGGTCATTGATACTCGGCTACTTCATTGACACATCAATGCTCGCCTCAATGTTGGCCCTTTAGGGCCAGATTCAGAGGCTAACTGATTTAGCGAAATCAATCAAGGTTGCTTCTCAATGAGAGTAAATCGCTGCCACCAGCATCAACCACACAGATTGTACTTACGTGGAACGGTTTTGCACAAGCAGCCCCTAGTTCTCTATTCACCATTGTTACCCTATGAATAGGTACATCCGGGTGACTAGAGTGTAATTCTTCAACATATTCTAGTGGGCAGTTTGCCGCTAAAATAACTAATTTCGCTTCACCATGGGCGCAAGCCGTCGCAGTCTGATTTTGACCAAACAGCAAGGTTCCATTCTTTATTGCAGTTTTCAATTGTTTTATTATATCCATTTCTATTCCTCCATACTCCACATTTGTTTCTCATGGTGGGATTAAAATTACTCCTCATCTGGAATGTAGAACAGTTCTACACTACCTGTTCCAAGGGCAACAGGTTGTCCAACAATAATGTTCTCAGCAACTCCAGCTAGTTCGTCTTTTTCGCCAATAATTCCGGCTCTTAGAAGATGGTTGACTGTTACTTCGAAAGCAGCACGGGCCAAAATACTGTGTTTGTTTCCTGAAACACCGTGGCGTCCAATTGCACGGACTTCACCTTCACTCGTCATTACATCTGCTACTGTAATCAAGTGTCTAACATCAACATCTAATCGTGCATCTTGCAAAGTCAAGATTAATTCATTAATTATTGCTTGACGTGCTGCCTCAACCCCGAGATATTGGTGTATCTCGGTGATGTTGTTAGTGTATGTTCGAGCACGGTCAATTCCTTCAAATTCACTGACTGCTGCTAGATTACTTCCAATGGTTGCTATGTAATATTCACCGGTTTCAGCGTCCTTTTGGGTATTCGCTCGCTGAATATCAGTGACACCTTTCAATCGTAATTCCTTTACTTTCTCTTCTAAAGCCAAAAGTTCAGTGTAGTTAGGAGTTACATCGTCACTTTCTTTCTTACGACCTGGAATAATAGTCAACAACTTTGGTCGGACATCGTTATCTGCCTCAATGAAAAGACGAAGACGGCGAGAAAGTATCTCTTTGACTTCAACTGGCTTAACACCCTTCTGTTTCATGTTTGATGGAATCAACTTCAGTGTGATTCTTCGTTGAGTGACGTCTGTCTCAATGACTGCGATGTCTTTAGCATCGGTAATTTCAAGAGATGCTGCAAGGTTACGGACTTTCTTCTCATCATTTTTCAAATTATCATCCAGATGGATTCTCATGGTAGGTGTTGATGACTTCTTTCGAGCATCAACAATCTCAATGATTCTTGGTAGACCTTGAGTAACGTTCACTGTTGCTACACCCGCATAGTGGAAAGTTCGCATGGTCATTTGTGTACCTGGTTCACCAATTGATTGTGCAGTCACGATTCCAACTGCTTCAAACGGATCTACCCCTGTTGCCTCAGCAGCGAGGTCTGCTTCTTGTACAACAGAAGATGCTTGTTTTGCTGTCAACTTTTTCATACCGCGTTTTTCTATTTGGTCTGCTAAATTACTGAGAACAAGTTTGGAAAGAGATGAGCCCTCTTTTTCCGCAGCATTGACTAACGCGGTAAAAATATCTGTAGAGTTTATGCCTCTGCTCAATTGTTCCATTTTCATTTCAGGGTCAAATTGTTCGAGCTCTTGCTGGACCTTGACTCTTCTCTTGGCCGCACGGCGTCTTACCACCGTGGTGCTAGTTGTAGAGGCAGAAGAAGAACGGGTGCGCTTTCCAAATTTCTGAATGACTTGAGATAACTTATCCGCTTCATCAGATGAAAGACCACAAATCTTAGCAATCTCACCTTGTGATAAGATCTTGACATCATCCCATTTACGGCCATCTGCTAGATTGTGCGCATAATCCTCGGGAATACCCATATCCATGAGTTTCTTCTTGGTTGCTGACTTTACTACCATTATTTCTCACCACCTAATGCGTTATCAAGAACATCTCTAATGTTAATTGCAGAACCTCTGATACTACGAGTTGGGTCGGTTCCATCTTCACCATAACTGAATTGGATAATTCTGTCTGCAGTATTTCTAACTGAGTGATGAGAGTCACTGTGGACCTTCAAGTCGTCCATCGCATTGATGAGACGACGCTGCATATATCCTGATTTGCTGGTACGCACAGCGGTATCAACAAGAGATTCTCTTCCAGATACAGAGAGCATGAAGAACTCTGTTGGCTGAAGTCCTTTCTTGAATGAAGATTGAACAAATCCTTTCGCTTGAGCACCCTTTTCATTTCGCTCAAAGTGTGACAAAACTCTATCCTTGTAACCACGTTCAAGACGCTGACCACGGACACGAGTCTGCCCAATTGAACCAGCCATCATCGAAAGGTTGTCCATAGAACCACGAGCTCCTGATACTGCCATCATTACAGCAGCGTTGTCACTCGCTAGATGTTCCTTAGCAATTTCACCAGTCTTTGACCTTGACTGGTCAAGAATCTGCATGATATCTTCTTCTAGTGTCTCTAGTGGAGTACGCCCTGGTCTTGCTTCGTAGCCTCTACCAGTCTTACCAAACAATTCGAGTTTTTCATCAACATCTGCACAAGCTGTTGAGTTAATCTCAATGATCTCTGAACGTGCTGCTGGTGGAAGGTCTTCATCATCAATTCCAGTAGTAAATCCTAGAGCAGTACATATTCCAATTGTTAGTTGAGTCAATTCATTAAGGAATTGTGCCCCACGTGTGCTTCCATGGACTTGAAGAACCGCATCAAGCAACTTACCATCCTCAGCACCGATTCCAGTCTTGTCTATGGTTCCTGACAGTATTTCGCCATCAATGACTTCAACTTGATCGTTGCTTCGGCTCTTGTAGCTGAGATTAATACCTGGGGGTATAATCAAATTAAGGAGTTCACGGCCATTGTAACCAATTACACCATTCTCATCTTTGACTTCCTTTGGCAAAGTACCTGTCCAGTTGATTTTACTTAGGATTTCCAAGGACTGACCCTTTGCAACTACACGATCACTGTTGGTTAACAAATAAGCACCAGAAATGTGGTCGTGAATACCTCCGATAACTGCGCCACCATATCGTGGGCTGAGAATATTCTCTTGCACACGCATCAAAACTTTTGCTTCAGCACGAGCCTCTTCGGACTGAATAATATGTAAATTCATTTCATCACCATCAAAATCAGCATTGTATGGTGTACAAACTGACAGATTGAAACGGAATGTTTTACCTGCCATTACTCTGACTTCGTGAACCATCATTGACATACGATGCAAAGACGGTTGTCGGTTGAAAATTACTACATCTCCGTCAATCAAATGGCGCTCAACTACCATTCCCGGCTTAGGGCTGCCATCCAAATCAACAGTTGCTAGTCTATCCTCTACCTGAGTTCTTTCTTCATCTTCCTCATCCCATGGTGAACCACAGTGCGGGCAAATAACATCCAAGTGCTCTGGGAATGAAGTGTCTTCAGGTTGTTCTTGCTCCCATCTCCATCGATTGTGGATGATAGTGCGTGGGTCATCGTCAGGGAGTTGATTTCCATTCTCATCTTCCCCTCGTAAATTGGAAATTGTTGCTTCTAAATCAGCTACCCAATTCTCTTGCAATCCTTCAATAGTACGACGGTTTTCCTTTTTGATTACTAATCCAGGTAAGAAATTTGGTGCTCTTAACACTTCATTAAGTTCTGGAGCCATTCCTTCGTATGGCTCATCACGATCAGGGTCACCACCATCACAGACTGGATTCATACAACGGAAACCAGACCAGATGAACTTGGTTCTATCAGTGATTCTAACACGATGAGTGTCACCACGTACAATATAATTCACACCAGGGTGGTTATCTGGACCACGCAAGATCATCTCACGTAGTTGTTCGCGATTACGCTTAGTAACGCGGATTGGTACGGTCAAATCCTTAGCAGATTGTTCTGGCACACCAACTTCGTTAATTCCTAGGAATGGATCTGGTGATATGACTGAACGTGCACAGAAGTTCACGCGCTTTCCTGACAGGTTGCTACGGAATCTTCCTTCCTTACCTTTCAATCTCTGTGTTAAGGTCTTGAGTGGTCTACCACTTCGGTGACGTGCTGGTGGGACACCGCTAGTTTGGTTGTCAAAGTAAGTAGTTATGTGATACTGAAGAAGTTCCCAAAGGTCCTCAACAATCAGTTGTGGAGCACCTTGGTCACGGTTTTCTCGCAAACGCTGATTGATTCTCAACACGTCTACAAGTTTGTGTGTTAGGTCGTCCTCTGAACGATCCCCACTTTCTAGAGTAATAGATGGACGCACAGTAATTGGCGGTACAGGTAGAACTCTCATAACCACCCACTCTGGACGGTTTGATTCCTTATCCATTCCAATGTAAATTAGGTCATCAGATGGGATTCCCTCAAGCCATTCACGGATATCTCTAGCATTCAACTTGTGCTCACTCTTGTCTTCTTTCTTTTCTTTGAAAGTGGTTGGCTTCTCAAGTATAATTTTTCCTTGTTCACTACCGCAGTGCATGCAAACCATTCGCTTTTTACCGCTGCAAGTTTTCTCAATATCCTTGATGATTTTCTTCAATTCAGGGGAACCAGGTCCGTGTTTCTGAATAATATCCAAAACTCTGTTTCGATAGAAATCTTGTTCTGAAAGTTCACTATCGACAGGGTGAGTCCCGGGGGTTTCGTGAAGAAGAACACGGTAACACTTGTTGCAAGTGGTTTTCAGTGCTGTCTTGATGAGTGGTGTGAATCCACAATGAATTACAGGCAATTCAAGTTGTATGTGACCAAAGTGACTTGGGCACTCGTCATGCTTATTCCCACATGTTTCACAGCGGATACCTTGTTCAATCACACCCATTTGAGGATCCATTAGACCTTGGTGGTATGCGTGTCCATCGTCCTTGTAAGTATCAGCAGTCTTGACTTCTACTGCGCTGAGGCGGCGGATTTCATTTGGCGCCATTAATCCGAATTTGATTGAAGCAATACGCTTTGGAATCTTTGATGCGTCTAGTTTTTTAGCCATTCAAATCACCTCCTGTCCTCCAATTGAAGTCGCATAGCGACTCCAAGTGATTTCATTTCGTCTAGTAACAATTTGAATGCATACGAGGTTTCAACCAGATGTACTTCTGCACTTTCACCATATACTGGGCTGACATAACAGCGACGTCGGTTATCCCAATATGCAATGTGTCCACTTTCAGCACAAACTGGCAAAGTAACACCGTCAGATTCGTCTAGTAAGCGATCTTTGATCACCATTGAAGCACCGTGAGCAATTAGACAGTCTCTCTCCATCTCTCCGAATCTTAGACCACCTTGTCGAGCACGACCTTCAGTAGGTTGACGAGTTAGAATTTGTACTCTACCACGACTACGAGCGTGAATTTTACTGCTAACCATGTGGTGTAACTTCTGATAATAGATACAACCAACGAAGACGTTGGATTCATACTCATCTCCTGTTTCACCATTAACCATGCGTTCTCTTCCTGTATGTTGGAATCCGTTACGCAGCAAACCTTCTCTCAGAGCTGTCTCTTTTTCACCAGAGAATGCTGAGGCATCAATAAATCTGCTTTCCATTGCTCCTACTTTACCACCAATCATCTCCAAAATATGAGCGACTGTCATGCGGCTAGGAATAGCGTGAGGGTTGATAATTAAATCAGGCACTACTCCATCAACGGTGAATGGCATGTCTTCTTGATTGACCAAGCGTCCAACAACTCCCTTCTGACCGTGTCTAGATGAAAATTTATCACCCAATTCTGGGATACGGTGTTGGCGAAGTACGATTCGGACTAAACGCCCAGCATCTAGGCTCTCAGTGACGAACAAGTGGTCAACATGACCACTC
>CBFHYB010000065.1:0-8302 GCA_965659915.1 Candidatus Thalassarchaeaceae archaeon | reverse complement strand
AAGGACTACAACCTACTGCATCAACCAAATGTGACTCTGAAATCGGAGTGTTTGGACACTGGTCAATTATGTTACCAACCGAATCAAATTCCCAATATGTATCGCCGTCATCATCAGGGTCTTCATCTGAATCCCTGCAACCATCGCGGTCTGCATCAAGAGCAGGTGTTGAAATCCAACCGGTTTCCCCACGCGGACAGCCATCATCATCATCAACAATAAGGTCGTTATCGTCATCTAGGTCTTCGGTGGTATCTCGACACCCGTCACCATCTTTGTCAGTTACATTACCAGATATCCACCCTACTGAACCGCGTGGACATGAATCAACATCATCCGTCAAACCATCCCCATCATCGTCATCATCTTCATCAACATCACGGCAACCATCTTTGTCTAAATCTTGGGCACCACTTGAATCCCAATTTGTAGCCATAGGGGTACAATCATCATCGAAATCATTGATCCCGTCATTATCATCGTCAGCATCTTCTTGAGCATCATTACAGCCATCGCCATCGTGGTCGTTAGTTGCATCACTAGTCCAACCAAGTAAGCCAGTTGGGCAGGTTTCATTGGCATCCACTACGCCATCGTTGTCACTATCAATATCCTCTTCGGTTGAATCCTTACAACCATCGCCGTCATAGTCAGTTTGAGATGTTGATGTCCAGTTTCTGTGTGACGGAGCGAATGCACAATCATCGTCAATATCAAGAACGCCATCACCATCATCGTCATCATCCTCAAAAATGTCATGACAGCCATCTCTATCGTAATCATTAGCATCATTTGCTGTCCAATTTTTGTAAGATGCTGAGTTTGAACAAAGGTCTTGAGAATCATTCACTCCATCGCCATCGTCATCATCATCTTCATCTGAGTCACGGCAGCCATCACCATCAGTGTCAATTGACCAGTCCAATGAATTCCAATTTATTGCAGGACCAATGCAATTGTCAACAATATCTTCTCTACCATCTCCATCCATGTCTGAATCACAGGCATCTCCTAATTGATCACCATCAAAATCATCTTGTAGGGTATTGAAATGCAATGGACAATTATCATTCACATCTGAAACATTATCCATATCGCTATCAGTGTAGAGTGACCATACGAATCCACTACCGTGATAAAATGCAGAAGACGTATAGTTTGCTGGTCCAATTTGAGCAGAGCAACCGGCACCATCATGATTCAAACAGAATCTTCCAGACATAATGAGATTCCCTGCAGAAGCGAAAAGGGCTGCATTACCTGAATCAAATAATGGACCTCCGCCTGATTCAGCCCACATCCATTGACCAGTCGGTGATACACCTGCGAAAAATGCTGCAAAAGGAGCCGCAGTTAAGTTATTCAGACCAAAACTAGCGTAAGCTATTGCAGAATGATCCGTATCAAACCAACCGACTGCAACAACACCCCCCAAGGGATTGAGTGCTATATCTTGGAGATGTTGAGTATGACCAGAACTATTCAATCCCCAAAGCCATGTTCCTGTTTTGTTTAGGCGTGCCACAAAAGCACTCTGTACGGTAGCATTTACCCACCAATTTTGCCCATCTAATTCAATGAGTCCAACTATGTCCCCACCCAAATAAATGCTATCAGAATTTACTTCTATGTCATAGGGAATAATACCTCCCCAAACGGCCTTGGCTTCGTTAGCCCACAACCAATTTCCTTGGCTATCAATCTCAGCAACGAAAGTACTCAACGCACCAACATTGAGTAAAGTTGTCGTGCCAAATGTCACATCTCCTTGATAATATCCGGTAAGGAATAATCTACCAGCGGAATCAATTGCAATTGCCGTGATATTATCCCCTAAATTACCACCAATAATCTCATCCCATACATAGTCACCATTGGATTTGTTTATCTTCACAACATAACCATCTTGTCCATTCTGAATGTTACGACTAGTGTTCCCAAAATAGGTATGGTCTTCAAATGAACCAACTACATACCCATCCCCATTAGAGTCTAGTACAACCCCATGCATTGAATCAAGGTCTGAAGTACCTCCCTGAGGAGTACCCCAAACCCAACTCCCTGAGGAACCCATCTTAGCGACGAAACCATCGACACCACCGCCATTAGATACTTCTAAGTCTTGGCCCCATTCAATGTCTAACCAGAATGTTCCAACCACCCATATATCTCCTGTTGAAGAGACGGCAATATCACCCAGTACTGCACCACCTGAAGACCCTGGACCTACCGTAGTCATTGACACCCAGTTCCATGACCCCCACTTTGAAAGTGAGCCAACAAATGCCCGTGGTCCTGATTGTGTAGCAGGTTGAATTGAGCCAAATGCGACATCTCCCCGCAAAGTTCCGCCCACAATGATGTTGGTGTTAGTGTGGTCCATGACCATTGCCTCAAAATGAACGGAATTGATGCTACCCTGTCCATTGTTAGCACCTGCATCTGGACCAGCATCCCTCACCCAATTGGTAGTACTTGCACGGCCGGCTGCATTTTGAATTGCAATCTCTTGTGCTTGATTTAGAACCACCTCTTCGCTAGTGGAATCAAAATCTGTAATTGGTGGCTGGGGTTCCATTGTTGCTGACAAAGGTATTGTTGACAGTAACATCAAAGCGCTCAGAAATAAAATCAATGGGACGCCTGACGTTC
This sequence comes from Candidatus Thalassarchaeaceae archaeon, assembly GCA_965659915.1. GTDB lineage: Archaea > Thermoplasmatota > Poseidoniia > Poseidoniales > Thalassarchaeaceae > MGIIb-Q1. The sequence continues at coordinate 5,650 of CBFHYB010000065.1, read as the reverse complement.
GCTCTTTCATGGCCGCCCCTAGGGGCGGCCTTTATTCAACATCACCCTTTGCTGTCACCATAACTTATACTGGAAAAACAATCCAATATCAGACGAAAGGAGCCCTGACAACAACTGCTGGAATCTGCTTTCTTGGATTAGGTGCAATTAGAACTTCATCACCAGGTTCAACTCCGGTGATGTAACCCAAACCAATGCCAACTTTACCAAGGCTTGGTGAAGGCCCTCCAGATGTAATAATTCCAATTTCATTACCCTGTGAATTGAGTACTTTTGATCCTGTACGAGGGAAAGGTCCACGCCCAGTATATTTGATTCCCCACCAGCGCTGATTCCTTGATTTAATGCTGGCTTCAACCCTAGATTTCCCGATGAAATCATGCTCTAAATGTAAACCAAAGGGAACATTTGTTTCGAATGAATCGCGTGCTAAGAAAGAGGACTCAACCGCTGAATCTTCATCATCACCTAACCCCGGCCAGTGAAAATCTTGACCAGACAGAAGAAATCCTTTCTCCATCCTCAGAGTATCTCGAGCACCTAATCCGACCGGACATATTCCAAATGGCTCCCCACCACTCAGAAGCGCTTCCCAAAGTGTTTCAGCTTGATTGTTGTTGATGAAAATCTCAAAACCTCGCTCACCAGTGTATCCGGTGCCTTGAATCCAACCAGTGATTCCAAATTGATTTTCTGAAATCGCCTTTCCGCTGAAATGTTTGATAGCATTTTCCGCACCTAATACTGCTTCAATTATTGCAGGGGATTTTGGTCCTTGAAGAGCAAGAATAGAGGTCTCATCAGAAAGATCTTCAAGAATAACCGAACCATCTTCTGGAAGGTGTGAATTAAACCAATCTTTCATCACTGGAATCATGCTTGCATTTGGCACACCTAAGATTGCAATATCTGATGATTGTTGCCAATCAGTACAACCTGTTTCAATTATTGTTTGACGGTCAGTAACGGCAAAAATCATGTCGTCAATAATGACACCATCGTCATCAAGGAAATGAGTGTATGCACAGCGCCCCGGCTGGAGATGTTCTACACGTTGGGTCGCAATTGATTGTAACCACTCTCTGACACCTTCTCCTGAAAATCTAAAGAAGCCCATGTGTGAAACATCAAAAAGACCTGCATTTTCACGAGTATTTAGATGCTCTTCCATCATTGATGAATACCAAATAGGCAACTCAAAACCATGGAAATCAACGATATTCCCGCCCCACCTTTGGTGTGCTTCGTAAAGGGCTGTTCGTACCAATCCCTCTGACATCGTACCTGCGGAATCGTTGCCGGTTTTCAATAGTAGTGTAAAGGGAATTATCAACTGAAGATTTGAACTAATCATCTCAACCGTTGATTCGTTTTAGAAAAATACTCATTCACAACTATCAAAGAGTGCCCATGACGGGGGCGGCATATGACTGACCACCCAGTGAATGAACCTGTCCTTGGTTATGCTCCCGGAAGCGCTGAGCGAACAGCACTACAGGCTGAACTTGATCGCCAGATGAATGAAATCGTAGAAATACCATGTATCATCAATGGAGAAAAGGTGTTTACTGGAAACACAACCACTCAAGTCATCCCACACAACCATGGTCATGTCTTAGCAAATGTACACCTCGCGGGTAAGACTGAAATTGCTGCCGCGTGTGATGCGGCTGTTAGTGCCCAAAAAGCATGGATTGACATTGGTCTTGAAGCACGCTGTAATATTTTTGAGAAGTGTGCCGAACTATTAGCGGGTGAGTGGCGCATGAAAGTCAATGCCGCCACTATGTTGAACCAAAGTAAAACCTGTTTCCAAGCAGAAATTGATTCCGCATGTGAATTGATTGACTTTTGGAATTTCAATGCGCATTATGCGCGTGGTTTTCACGACCTCTACCAGCCACTTGTTTCACCACAAGGTGTGCAAAACAGCACTGAAATACGCCCACTAGAAGGATTCGTGTTAGCGATTTCACCTTTCAATTTCTCAAGTATAGCCGCAAATCTACCAAGCGCCCCTGCTATTTTGGGGAATACAGCGGTTTGGAAGCCATCTCGTAACTCATACCATTCAAATTATGTCTTAATGGAATTGATGATGGAGGCTGGATTACCTGCAGGTGTCATCAACTTCGTACCATCATCAGGCCCCGATATCTCAGCAGTGTGCCTACCAAATCCTGACTTTGCAGGTGTTCATTTCACCGGCTCAACTGCAACCTTCCAATGGTTGTGGCAACAAATAGGTGAACAATTACCTAATCTCAAATCATATCCAAGAATTGTTGGTGAAACTGGTGGTAAAGATTTCGTTGTCGCACATCCAGAATGTGATGAGCAGGGATTACTGGTTGCACTATTACGCGGCTCTTTTGAATATCAAGGACAGAAATGTTCTGCCGCTAGCCGAGCCTATATTCCAAAGTCCGTATGGTCAAGAATGGGTCAAAACCTCATTGATGAAGTTGGCAAAATCACCATGGGCGATACTAGGGACTTCACTAATTTCATGACTGCAGTCATTGACCAGCGCTCATTTGACAAAATTACAGGTTACATTGAGAGAGCAAAAGCAAATCCCGCCTGTGAAATCGTTGTAGGAGGCGGTAGTGACAGTTCTGTAGGATGGTTTATTGAACCAACTATTATCATCTCTAGCGACCCACACTCAGAAACAATGGTGGAGGAGATTTTCGGGCCTGTGTTAACCGTTTATCTCTACGATGATGGACAATTTGAAGAAACACTCACATTATGTGATACCTCTAGCCAATACGCCCTTACTGGTTCTATTTTTGCAAGTAATGATGAGGACGTACAAACCGCATTCAATGCTCTTCGCTTCACCGCTGGAAACTTCTACATCAATGACAAACCTACAGGAGCTGCTGTCGCTCAACAACCGTTTGGTGGTGCTCGAGCAAGTGGGACTAATGACAAGGCAGGAGGACCGCTCAACTTACTTCGCTGGATTTCACCGCGTTCTGTCAAGCACGCACTAGATATCCCACAAACATGGGATTATCCATTTATGGGTCCTGACCAAAATTAATTTAGAAATGTTGAATAGATTAATTCGCTGAGACGAAATTACTGGGGAGCATTAATGCTGAGAGGTCACTATATGTGGCGACCCAAGAACCTGATCTGGGTAATGCCAGCGGAGGAAGAAATATGGAAACAAATATCGCATATGGATTGATGATTGTAACGCTTGGTTTTTTCGGATATGTCGGCTATAATGCTGCCAACCGTGATATGGATTCAGATACTTACCTTTCTGCACGTGGCACACAGAATTGGGTTCGGATTGGACTAAGCCTGTTCGCATCTGGAATGGGGATTTGGATACTGTTCGGACCTTCAGAGGTTGGATACTACGGTGGCTTTTGGGATGTTGTGGGATATGCCCTATCAGCCTCAACTCCTTTCTTGCTTCTCGCTTATGTCGGACCAATGATTAGGGATCGGCTTCCCGATGGTGTAACTCTAGCAGACTACGTACGCATGAGAATTGGAAGACCAATGCAAATCTATGTTGGTTTGATTTCAGTAGCCTATATGTTCACCTTTTTATTCGCTGAGTTTACTGCAATAGGTAAAGCAATGAATACCCTTGTTGGCATGGACCCTCTAATTCCAATGCTCGCTGTTGCTGGAGTGACTGCAGCATACACCGCTTATGGCGGACTTCCCGCTTCTTTGCAAACAGATAGATGGCAAGCATGGGTCATCATTTGGTTGATTGTTGCACTGTTGTTGATATTGTTCGGCGCTGATGCTGGCTCACTAATTAGCGACGCAAAAGCGTACAATCCAGAAGATGCATGGAGCATAGGCAGTATGTCTTACATGGACTCCTTTGCCTCGGGATTAGCATTAGTAGTAGCCATTACAGCAGCAGAAATGTTCTCACAAGGAAATTGGCAACGGGCCTGGGCATCAGAAGATAATGAGGCTCTAAAGAAGGGTTCACTACTTGCTGCGGGAATTGTGTTACCACTTGTCTTTGTGATGGGGGTGCTTGGTACAGTAGTTGCTGGACAAGGGGCAGTGAATGACCCTTCAGCCGCTTTCTTCTATCTAATTGGAGATGCAGGCACCTTGTTGATTGCTGCATTCATAGTGTTGGGTATTGCGCTTGTCTGCTCAAGTGCTGATACGCTACAAAACGCAGTTATAGCTTCGATATCACGTGACCTTTCTGACGGAAAAATGGAACTAAAACATGCAAGGATTGCAACAATTGCATTAATTCCAATAGCAATCTATCTAGCAAATACAATGGATGCATTGAGCGTTTTCGGTATCTTCCTGTTTGCAGATTTGCTAGCCACTGCCACAGTATTGCCGGTTCTCCTTACACTATGGGACAAGATTGACTCGCGTGCATCTCTTGCTGGTGCAATCTGTGGACTTCTTGCCGTTGTTGCATACGGTGCTTTCACAGCCGATATCTCAACTGGAATTGGTTATTTGACTTCACCCACCAATGAGTGGGGATTGGCTAATCTCCATGTTTTCCTAAGTGCACTTTTCGGATCTGGGATTGTAACTATTGGGCTCTCATTTATCCTAGCTGATGAAACGCCGCCTGAATCAGCAGGCGAAACCGAATAAAATAATTCAGAAAATCATTCGTCTTTGTTAATGTAGGCCTGGTCTTCACCTTCAACATCCGATTTTCTCAAGTCCCCAAGTTGCCTCAGTGCTTCTTTAGCCACTTCACTATCATCGCTCGATTTTGCAATATCTGTAAGAGCATCGAGAATTTTATCAGAGCCCGTACGAGATGACTCAAGGCGCGCCTGCTCACGTTCTGCTTCCAGATCCATGCGTTCTTTCTTCCTAGCCTGTACATCAGCAAAAAGATCCATAGCAACCTCTGCTTTACCTTTCTTCTCTGCCAACTTTCTATCTAACTCAGCATCTGCTCTTTCATCTTGGAACTGTGCTATTTCTCTCTCACCCTCCAGTTTTACTTGAGTAACCTGAACATCATGATGAGCGTCAGATAATTCTTGACCTCGTCTAGCATCCTGTTGTGCAATTTGTAATTGATTTAATTGATTCCAACGCGCCATCTCAAGTTCACCAGAAGATTTCACCTTGGCTAATTCCAACTCAACTTTCGCACGTTCCTCAGCGGAAACACTGGTCATATTCAATCGAGCCTGAAGTTCTGCTTTTCTCATGTTGTGAGATAAAATCCGCTCCATTTCAGATGCTTCACTTTCATCAATGATGGTGTTTCTCATCACGAGATTTTCAAGGTCTGTACGCATCTTCAATAATTTTTCAGCCTCAGTCTGATCCCAATTAACAAACACATTGTCAAAGGTAAATCCAAATGATGTGACTGTTGCTCGCATTGAAACTCGCAATTCTGCTAACAATTCTTCTGTGGTCTCTACTGTACGAAGTGACTCTAGAGTTTGGCCTTTAATCATCGGATTCAAGTTCGCCTGAATCTCCTTCTCAAGTGCATCAACAAGGGTGCCTGTAGTAATTTCCATCTTACCTTTTGCTGGAAGTTGGAGAAGTTTTGGCGCTTGCTCCCTGGTGATAGTTAATCTGAGATTTAGCATCCCTATTGCTGGTTGACCATCTGTTGTTTGAGTATTCAACCTTAGGAGGAGGTCATGAGGTC
>CBFHYB010000064.1:4432-8560 GCA_965659915.1 Candidatus Thalassarchaeaceae archaeon | reverse complement strand
AATTGGGGTAACCAACAGGAGGAGTGGGGGCCAGGTACAACATGGGCTTGCCTGTCATGGATGGATGCTCAAGGCAATACGGGAAATTCTGCTAATCCACCTACTCAATATGACCACAGGTGGAATCCCAACGCATCAAAAATAGTAATTCCAATTGGTGATGAAGGACCCAAGGTTGGTGACCCTGCTCAACAATCTGATGATGTTCAATCGATTGATGAATCACATGATGCCTGTGTAAATGGTGGTATTGTTCCGTGGATATTTATTGGCGATATTCAAAGTTCAGCGACAAACAATATGTGGGACCATGGATTAGACTTGGCTCATTGTCCAGTGAGTGGCGTTTCAGTAACTCCTCGCTCGTGCTCAGGTGCTAACACTCGTAATACCGATGGTGCAGGTGGTGTTGGTCAATGGCCGTCTAGTGGTCAAGATCTCTCAGACCTTTTTACACAATGGATGGATATTCTAAACTCAGGTTCACCTGAAGTCTGGACCACTGTGGTTGACCCTTATGCAAAGCTTAGCGACCCCACTCATGTTTCAGGAACGCCTGCACATTACACTGCAGGAGGAGTCTATACTGAGGATATTGGTTGGGGTGGTTCTAACGGAAACAACTTTGTCGTGGTAAATGATACTCGATTGACGTATGATGACGCTTGGTCATCTCGTCCAGCACTTGAAATCGCTTCAGATGGTTGGTTACAATTCATTTGGTCAGATAGCCGTACAGGACATACTACTTCAGATTCGCATGAATTGATGTGGCAGGAAGTAGACCTTTCTGCTTGGAATTTCAATGGTCAGTCTGGAGGTATCAATTTACAGGGTGCCCTAAATCAGCCTCAGGCACTTTCTCCGCTTGATGGCACAGGTGCAGTTGGTTTACGAGATTATTCGGCTCATAGTAGCCAAGCCGCATTAGTAATTGATGAAGATGACTTGATGCACACAGTATGGGTGGAAAGTGATTCAGGTTCAGCAACTAATCTGACCTATCGTCGGTCTACTGACACTACTAGTACTAGTCAGGTTGCTGACAATCCTTGGGAGATTGATTGCGGAGGATTCGGTTGTCTTGGACCGACATACGACCTTGCTGATTGGCAGAGTGAAAAGATGGGTACTGGTGGGCAACCAGTAATCTTTGATGTTGAGGAGGACTTCGGTTCACCACCTGGGATAGCAGTAACTTCTGATAACCGCAGAACAGCAGGTGTTGTTTGGGTTGATAGTGAGGCATGTGGCACAGGGGATACTGGACCCCCACAGGGTGACCACCTTTGTTTCAGGAGAATCCAGCGCAGTTTGTTACAATTAGATAGCAATTCACCATCACTAGAGGTTTCTTTGGAACCAGGTGAAAGTGCGATTTTCAATTTCACTGTTGAACATCTTGGGGCTACTAGTGGAAGTCCAATGGATGTAAATTTTGATTGGGAAGGTTTGCCATCAACTTGGACTGTTACTGCACTTATTGGCAGTGGGCCAACAGCCACCGTTCTTTCTCCAATCAATTCTGATTGGCAGATAGTATCAGGTGACTCGGTGGATGTATCACTAACTATTGAGGCGCCGTCAAAAATTGATGCGACCATCAGTGAATCCCATTCACCATTATTGTCGATCACTTCTGATGATGGTGAACATGGCTCTTCTATTGAGTTGGAAATTGATTTACAGGTAATTCACAGCTTAGTTGTCTCAGCACAACAACAGGTGATTGAAATTGAGCAAGGTGGTTCGGGTATTCTTAGTGTGAATGTTTCAAACTACGGAAATTTGGTGGAGGAGGTTTCTTTCCCAAGTACAACTAGTGAAGATGGTAGGTCTATTTGGGGTCTCCCATATGGCTGGCAAGTCAGTTTCGCTGATCACATCAATATGCTGGCAGATGGTACTACAAGTTCGAAAACCCTGCAAATATCGGTTCCCGAATTCCAAGAGCCGGGGATAATTAACATTACAATCGTTGGTACTTCTGATAAAGTTGCGAATCCTGTTACTGTTCCTGGCGCTCAAGCAGCTTACGAACTGTCCATTAACGTGGCTAGAAAACGGGCTGGAAATATCGTATTTGAGTTGTGGGATTCTGTAGAAGAAGTTGGGCCTGGTGAATGTGGTTCCTTCTCTGTCCATGTAACAAAACATTTTGGAAATGATGATGTGGTTTTCACCGTTGAAGATGGTCCAGTAGACCGACCAGAATCGGTTTCTGAAGAGATTTGGCGTGAAGAACACTGGGTATTGAATATTGATTATTCAGGGTTGCCCGGGGGGAACACGGTTGCACCCGATGCAAGGCGATATTTCACAGATGGAATGACTCGTACAATTGGTGTGGAATTGTGTGCGCCTTTGCAGGCTCTTGCTGGCGAAATGGAGGAGGTGAAGTTGCGCGGCGAATTATTTGTTGATTCAGCCGCCGGTGATGAAATTTCAATGCAAGTATCGGTATTACCTGTGGAATCTCTGTCAGCAGAATGGTTGAATGCTCCTGCAAGAATTGAGCCGGGTCAAGCGTTTGAAGTCTCAATATTTGTTGAGAATGATGGTAACGTACCTCAAACCTTTGACCCTAGAATGGCAGAATCTCTTTCTGATTGGACTATTGAATGGGTATCTGGGACTGCTACGGGGCTATCAGTTGGTGATGAATTAGTTATGGTCGCCATCATACATGTTCCTCTAAATGCATTGGCAGGTGATACTGATGTTGTAATTGAATTACATACCATTTCTGACCAATCTAGTTATCGTGCTGAGGTAGTAGGGCAAATTGAAATTTTACCGCGAATTGATATTAGGCTATTACTTGAAGATGATTCAACTGACAATAATTATGATTTAAGGCCAGGTGATGAAATAGATATTTCATTTACAGTTGAAAATTCAGGCAATCTTGCTGAATTCCCGTGGATTGAAAACCATTCGACAGGGTCGGGTGGTTCACTTTCTGTGAATCCAAGAATGGATGGCCTAGAAGGCATTGAATGGACTTGGTATGTGGTTGAAAATGCCGGTACTCCTTTGGCATTATTTACTGAGATAAATACTGGGGAAGATGGCCGATTGAAATTACCATTGTTGAATCCTGGAGATAATGTCCCAGTAGTATTACGCTTATCTATGGAGGATTATCCTGGTTGGACAAGTGACTATTTTGGTATTCGTGTGCGTTCTCCTAGTGGTTATGCTAATCAGGGTGGGGATATTGACGCCGACGAACAATGGTTGACTACAGATTCAAATGAACAAATCATAAATCTCAATGCATTTGCTCCGGATGTATACATCTTCTCTGTTTCAGAAGAGATGGATGGTGACGAAGTAAAGTTGACAATTCAGATTCAGAATTCAGGTAATGACAGGGCTGAAAACATATTATTGCGAGTTTGTGGAATTAGTTTGCAAGTGGCAGAATCCTCAGGTTGTGACCACAATGATGCAGTGGCAGAATTACGAATAACATTCATTGATTCCGCTCATCAAAATAAGCCGAAAGCTCATGTTGTTACTGTAAATTTGAAAGAATCATTTGGTGTCGTTGTGGTTTCAATAGATGCCGATAATGAAGTGATAGAATCTGATGAATCGAATAATATGCAAGAACGCGAGATGTTATTGCAAGCAGGTTCTGATGCAGGGGCTGATTCCATTCTTGATCTTGCTTCTAGTAACATTCTTTTAGCACTGATGGGGACTCTTTGGATTGTAATTATTTTGTTAGGTGTATCAGCAGTACGTGGACGTAGAAGAAACCGAAGGAACATGCATCCAAGTCTGCGGAATGAAGGTAACTGGGGCAGTGATGGGGCTAAAAAGAAGAAATCAAAGAGAGGGAAATCTAAATCCAGCACAGAACCCGCTTATGCTGAAGTTCATTCAATGGATATGTCAGCAACTCCACAATCATCACTTGATGTCAGTGATTTAGATTTGGCACCTAGTGACCCTACTCCTGACTCAGCACCTAGCGGTGCACTTGAGCCATTAGGTGACATTGGCTACGACCCTACTGAGGAGAAAGCGAAGAGTGATGAATTCACTATCGGCGATTTAATCGATGGATTACTGTAGAATATTCAACAATATCTGTTTTAGAGAGGGGCCCCGTGCCAA
>CBFHYB010000064.1:1905-4333 GCA_965659915.1 Candidatus Thalassarchaeaceae archaeon | reverse complement strand
TAACATGGAGGCGGCTCTTGATGAGTACTGGCTTTCAGGAGACCCTGCATGGCGGCCTCTAAGTAAAGGCGAATCACCATCAGAGTGGGTAAATTCAGAAATTGACCCAAATGAAGAGTGGTCATCATGGCGTCGACAAAGACTCCAACCAATGGCTGCACGATTCGTTTTTGGCCCTGCTTGGTCAATTGGATTATTGATAGCTTCAACATTTCCACTAATTTTTCCCGGTAACACCCCAGATGACCAAACAGTTGCCTCTCTGCTTTTCTTCTCAGCATTCATCTTGTTACTAATCTCAGCCACTAGAATCGCTTCGTCTATGCCGGATGGAGATGGAGTTCAGTTGTTGAAATGGTTGTGGTTTGGTAACGGTTCTGCAAATCTCACAAAAACCGTTGGAATACCTATTCTTGGTGGCTTAGCATTTGTTGCTCATATTGTGATAGATGTTCGAATAGGGTGGATTTCTTACGGGCTGTTTCTAGCCCTTTGGTACCACATTACTTTTCGTGTAGCAAATACACTAATGCCACCATCAGGTCGCTGGTTAGTTCCCTTGAATAATGAATTTGATGATTCTAGAATTGATGATTCTTGGCAAGTGGTTGCCCGTGGATTTAGGGGTGGCTGTCTTGCTTTCAAACAATTGAGCAGCGGAAGAAAATTAGAGTTACACGGAGTAAACCGCGGTGGTGAGAAATTTTTAGCATTTCATTTTCGTCACCCCTCCAGTATTCTTTTTGACCCGTTTATTGATGAAAGTAAAATTGGGAAAATTCAGAACTTTGGTTTAGGGATATGCGGTCCTCGTTTAGAAGGAATCCAGGAGGAATTAGCAAAGCCTCCTATTGATTTAGTTGCAGGTAGTTGGTCAAGTAGATTCAATTATCCTGAAGAAGAGGAATAATTTAGAACTCTGAATTTAGCCACATACCGTGCTGAAAAAATTTAGATTAGATTGCTCAGGACTTTTGAGGTTGAAAATAGCCCAAATTGAAAACCCAAAATTGGATCCAGAATGGGTTTCGTGTGCTGACCATTTAGATAATCTACCAATCTTAAGCGATATCAGTCATCTCTCAATCCCTTTACAAGGTAGGATTTTACGATTGAGTTCCTATCTTTCGGCATCCCGGCCTAGTTCAGGTCCTTGGTGTGCTAGAGGGGTTCTTGCTGCCAGTTCTCAAGGGTGCACAGGTCTCTCTCTTTCACTAATTGATTCGTGGCTTTCCAAACATTGGTCTAGTGTTCAAGAAGCTAGAGCAAGGGTGGTGACGCGTAGTTATTTACAGCGATTGAAAAGTGGTGTTTTGGAGAGTAGAGAAATTTCACCAGGAATCCTTGACTGCTCTGATATTTCTGCATCTATGACCCCATCAATTATACGCCATAGAAACTGGCTTCGGAAAAGTAAAGATTGGGTGGTATTAAGTGGTGGTGATCACCTTTCAAATGGTTATTGGGTTTGGTACTTTGATGAATCAGGGATAGGGACGGTATTGCAGAAAAAAATGGGCCGAAACCGCTTAACAGAATTGTACGACGAAATCGGTATCCATTTGAACCACCCGCGAGTCGAGGGGATTGATGGACATCTGTATAGTGCTCGGTAGCAAGTCGGATTTACCAATCTCAAACAAGTGTAGCGCAGTTCTTGAAGAGTTCAATATTGAGCACGAAGTAAGAGTTGCAAGCGCACATCGTGCGCCAAAATATCTTGAAGGGGTTGTTGATAATGCAATTGCAGATGGCTGCAAGATTTTCATTGGAATGGCAGGAATGGCTGCAGCATTACCCGGGGTAGTCGCATCAATGACAACTCTGCCAGTAATTGGAGTTCCTGTAGGGGGAAAAGTTCCCCTTGATAGCTTACTATCAATCGTGCAGATGCCACCTGGTATGCCGGTAGCAACAGTTGGGGTTGATCGAGGTGATAACGCTGCGGTTCTAGCGATTCAAATGTTGGCTATCACAGACCAAGAATTAGCTGAGCGTTTTGCAATTTGGCGTGGAGAAAAAACTGACAAAGTCATTGCGGATGACGAATCATTAAGAGAGTGAATCTAATGATTGGCGCTGCTAATTTGATTGATGAAGCAATTTCAAATCTCAAGGAATCAATTGATGATATCGCAATAATTGCTTGTTCGGGTGGAATCGACTCTTCCGTAGCAGCAACTCTTGCCAACCGCGCAGTCGGGAACCTTCTCCATTGCGTTTATGTTGATACTGGATTGATGCGCAAAAATGAGACAGAAGATGTTCAAAGAGTGCTCTCTGAACTGGGGTTAAATCTGACAACAGTTCACGCTGCTGACCGCTATTTTGAGGCATTAAAAGGAGTTACAGACCCCGAAACAAAGCGCAAAATAATTGGCGAATTATTCATTAGAATTTTTGAAGAAGAGCAGAAAAAAGTCGGAGC
>CBFHYB010000064.1:0-1805 GCA_965659915.1 Candidatus Thalassarchaeaceae archaeon | reverse complement strand
GACCCCGAAACAAAGCGCAAAATAATTGGCGAATTATTCATTAGAATTTTTGAAGAAGAGCAGAAAAAAGTCGGAGCAAAATATCTTGTTCAAGGCACAATTGCTCCAGATTGGATAGAGTCTGGTGGTGGTGTTAGAGATGTCATCAAATCTCATCACAATGTTGGTGGATTACCAGATGATGTTGATCTGGAAATCGTTGAACCTCTCCGAGATTGTTACAAAGATGAAGTTAGAGAAATGGCCCGTGAATTAGGTATCCCTTCTTCCGAGAGACAACCATTCCCTGGCCCTGGCCTAGCAGTTCGTGTGCTTGGGGAACTAACTCCTGAAAGGGTTGAGGTTTGTCGAGAAGCCTGTGCAATTGTTGAGGAAGAACTTGAGGCTGCTGCTTCAGAAGGTAAGATGGAACTTCCATGGCAGTACTTTGCAGCACTACTTCCGGTGCGCTCGGTGGGTGTACACGGTGATGTTAGGGTGCATGGCGAGACAGTGGTAATCCGTGCAGTAGCGAGTTTTGATGGGATGAGTGCGCGCTACTCACTAATACCTCATGATATTCTTGAGAAGATTAGCATACGAGTTACTAACACTCTAAAGGGAGATGTTAACAGAGTTGTTTACGATGTTACTCACAAGCCACCTGGAACTATTGAGTGGGAATGATTTGAGTTCGCATTCAACGCTGAGTTAGTGTTTTGTCAGTTCTAGAACATGATTGGGTAGCCACTACAATGTTTTTCTTGATGCGATTCATTGATGAAGGGGTGGTCGGTGGGCCGCCCTGTTGCCGTGTTAGCTTAGCTGGTGGAGCGGCGGACTGTTAATCCGCAGGTCGCAGGTTCAAACCCTGCACACGGCGCCAAATTAAATCGCGTATGTTAGTTGTTAGGCTTGATTTAATTTTGTTAAATTAGCCCCCGATGGCAAATACATCGCCCCTTAGGGGGCGAGTTTCAATTCTTGGCATGGGTTCAAGTATTCATCGCACATCCCGAAAATCATGTACCACACTAGTATTGAAGTGGATAAAAATAGAAATCGCAGTCTAATGTTGGCTTGCTTAATGTTAGTTGGAGCACTTTCAGTTGGTATTCCAAACGCTACAGCACTAACTGGAAATGAGACTGTTGCTGTGACAAGCGTGACAAATAATTCCGCTTATATTTCGGTGAGTAATCTCGATTCTAATGATACCTATTATTGGTGGGCGTTTATCTATTCACCTAATGGAACATTGTATGATTTTGATTATGGTTATATTTCTGGATTAGGTGGTGCGGGGACAATCAATTATGGTGTTAGTTGGACTACACCAACCGTTGCTGGCAATTATACGATTAATGGTGAATTAAGCGATGGTGTTGGCGTTTCATTAGCCAATGACACAAAATATTTCACAATAGGAGGGGGAGGGGGTAATAACATCGTTCTATCACCAACGGTTTCTCTCTCTAATGTTACCAATATCTCTGCAACATTGGACATCACGAACCTAGATGCAAACAATTCCTATTACTGGTGGGCATGGGTGTTCTCTCCATCGGGCTCAACTTGGTACTCTAGTGGTTACCGGTCCATCTCTGGAATTACCAATGGGACCTATAATCCTGGTTGGACCGATCCAACCGTATTTGGTGGGGCCAACGGGTCCTACACGGTCGTAGGTGAGATTCGAGCATCAAATATGACGGTTTTATCCAATGCAACAACATATTTCACGATAGGTGGTGGCAGTGGTAATGTTTTGTCAGAGGCAATTACTGCAACGTGAGTCACAGCAACATCCGCCAATATAATAGGTT
>CBFHYB010000063.1:8428-8702 GCA_965659915.1 Candidatus Thalassarchaeaceae archaeon | reverse complement strand
TAATTTCCCTATCTGATTATGATGACCTACTCTCAGACTATACCTATAACATAACAATTGAATGGCCTGGCCATTCAGAATATACTCAACACGGAGAAATCAAAGCAGCGAAAATGATGCGTCAAAACTCCTCAATCACTTTGGCTCCACCAGAAGCGGGATTAGTATTTGGTGAATTAATCGCCACATTGGAAATTACCGACATTGCACCTAATGGTGAAAGTCAAATTGTTGTAATGAATTGGACAATACATCTCCAACCACCCCTAGTATA
>CBFHYB010000063.1:6895-8418 GCA_965659915.1 Candidatus Thalassarchaeaceae archaeon | reverse complement strand
GATGGTGATGACACACCAATAACGCGAGGAGATGAAGTTCGTGGCTGGGTAATGATTGATCCTAACCGGCTGATTGAAGGGGCTTCAGTCAACCTCGCTCAATCGGGTAACATCAAACCGATGCAATCGAGTAAGTGGGATTGGGATGATTGTCAATTCCCCGATTCTAAAGACTATCATTGGGGATTCATCATATTAGCAGATAACAGTTTTACAGCTGGAGATGCAACCCTACAAATTATCGCAAGCGATGTTGATGGTTTGAGTGCAGTTGGTGAATTTACTGTTGAGATTGAGTATGGGCTTCCTGAAATCGTAAACCAATCCGGAGAAGTGATAGAAGGTGAGTTGGGAGAACTTGAAGCTATTGTTCTCGACTCTGACGGACACGCAGGAACTGTGTGTACTTTCATCATTATTGACAAAAATGGTACAACCGTCATGGAGTCCGAAGGTTCACTACCTAGCACTGGTGTATTCGCTGCTCGATGGATGCCACCTACTGGAGGAGCACCGTTTGCATCAACTATCGGTTGTACAGATGCACAGGGTCATCAAGTTGCTCACACAAGATATGACATTACGCCAATGCAAATAATAGACAACAATACTAATGATGTATTGAATCAAAGTTCTGATTCTCAAGATACAAATCTAAATCTTGTAATAGGTATTGGATTTGCTCTACTAATAATTTCAATAATTGGAATAACTCTCATAGTAACGTGGTTGCGTTCTAATGAGGATGAAATAGAAGTCGGAGAATTAGATGAAGAGGAAAATGTTGAGTGGGCTGCACCTGCTGATTCGCGGGGTGAAGGAGAACAAAATATCGCTATTGCCGAAATGGCGATGGAATCTCTAAGTGATGTTTCTGAATCAGAAAATGATTTGAGTGGAGTTGAGGAAGTTCTCCACTCTGAAACAATAGAAGAACATGATTCGGAACTTGATTGGGTTGATGAAAATCCACTATTAAGCCCCCCTGATGAGCCAAAGGATTGAATGCTCTACCATTCTCGGTGGCTACATGGCAGTTGGATATGTACTCATTAACATAAAACCAGGCTCAGAATTAGAAGTCCATGATGCGATCAAAGCATTAGAGATGGTAGAGGATGCAACTCTATTGTTTGGAGATTACGACCTATTAGTCAAAATGACAGCAGATTCAATGAGTAGCATTGCTGCTGCGGTGGTTGAGAATATACGTTCAATCAATGGAGTCATTGACACTAAGACCCTTGCTGGTGCTGAACTTTGATAGGATATTCATCTGTCAACCCAATACACCACCACCTCTTTACTAGAATAAACAGCAGTTGTTTAATGACTTCAATTCCTGTTTTCGGAGAATTAAGAAAGTCACTTTCCGGAATTCATCATAATGTTATTATTTAATCTCAGATTCTATTAACCGGTCAGAAAACGGAAAACGATGGACCTCTAGCCTGTACAACTATTACTATTCGCAATGGGGTACAGAGCCTCTAATGTGGCGCAGTACTACGTTTAGACGGGCG
>CBFHYB010000063.1:0-6885 GCA_965659915.1 Candidatus Thalassarchaeaceae archaeon | reverse complement strand
ATATATGCAACGAAAAAGGGTGGCGAACACGGAGGTTATCCAAATGAGTAAGAAATATTTCGTCCTGATGGACGGTGGAAAAGATACGAGCCAAGTGTTCGCGAGCAAGCAACCTAGGGGCGCAGCCCTGAAAGCAGCTAGTCGCGGAGAGACAGACATCCATTTGCGTGAGCGCGGCGGTGGAGGCCGTGTTCACGTATTCAAGGGATGGAGAGAGCAGGTTGCAAAACCAGCAAACGGCCCAGCGTGGCTACCCGACAAGGTCTGGAAGGCCAATGTCAAGAAGATACGCGTAGACCGCCTCTGATTGAAGTCAAAACACCTGATGAACTACACAAGTAATGCAAACAGCCCGTTTGAGGGGAGTTTTCTCTCCTCGAGCGGGCCAATTTTTTTTTGATAAAATCACTTTCTTAGGCCGATTTTCTTGGCAACCCAAGCGACGGGATCATAATATTCAGTGACTATTCTCTCCTTCAGTGGAATAATAGCGTTGTCTGTGATATTTATTCCAGCAGGACATACATCTGTACAACAGCGGGTGATGTTACAATATCCAATACCATATTCATCTTTGATTGATGCCAATCTATCCTCTGTATCAAGTGGATGCATCTCCAAATTAGCTAACCTTACGAAGAACCTCGGACCAGCAAATTCGTCAAACAATTTGTGTTCACGTAGAACATGACAGGTGTCAATGCAAAGCATACACTCAATGCAAGCCCTAAATTCTTGGACTCGGTCTGCTTCATTTTGCTGGAAATTCCAGTCAAATTCTGCCGGCCCTGCTAAAGGAGTGATAGTCTTATTCAAATCATAAGTCCAAGAAACATCAACAACCAAATCTTTGGTCAGTGGAAATGCTTGCATCGGCTTAACCAATACCGGTTGACCAGGAGGAGTTTCTTCCTCAATATCTGACATTCTTGTCATACACATCAAACGAGGCTTGCCATTTACTTCAGCAGAACATGAGCCACATTTTCCAGCCTTACAATTCCAGCGGCAAGATAGGTCTGGTGCATGCTCTGCCTGAATCTGGTGAATAACATCCAGTACCACCATGCCCTCATCCATCTCAACGGTGTAATCAACCATTTCTCCACAAGGATCTCCATCCTCATCTGGTTCACCTCGGAATACTTTGAATGTGACATCTTTGCCCATCTTACTCTTCCTCCTCATGTAAGTCAGATGCATCAAGTAAATCCTTCAAATCATCGCGCATAGGTGGATAAGTCCTGTGTTCTAGGAACATTTCACCTTTCTCATCCATCATAATAACGCTGTTTATTTTCCCCCAATGGCTATAATCAGGGGTTGGGAAATCTGCACGAGTGTGCCCCCCTCTACTCTCTTCACGAGCTAGTGCCGCCATTGTACACATACGACTGATGTCAACCATGGCATCAATTTCTAATGCTTGATGCCAGCCAGGGTTGTAGATTCTACTGCCGCCTGGAGAAGTAGTTTTTCCACGGGCTGCAAAATCATTCAAGTCATCTAATGCTTCAGTGAGTAAATCTTTAGTTCGGATTATCCCAACCTTTTCTTGCATCATTTTACGTAATTCATTAACTACTGTTGCAGGGTTTTCTCCACCTTTCCTGTTGAAAGGTGCCAAAGTTTCAGCAATAATTGCATCTATTTCTGATTGTGGTATTTCTTCCCAGCCATCCATCTCCGCCGCTGCGTTTGCAGAGTATTCGCCAGAACGCTTGCCAAAAGTGATTAGATCAGAAAGTGAATTTCCTCCAAGTCTGTTAGCACCGTGTAATCCCGTGGCTGCTTCACCGGCAGCATACAAACATTGTACTGTAGTTTCTTGAGTTAACGGGTCGACTTTGACTCCGCCCATTACATAATGAGCAGTTGGTCCAACCTCCATTGGTTGGGTTGTGATGTCAACGCCTGCTAGTTCTTTGAACTGATGGTACATACCAGGCAACTTTTTCCTAACATCTTCTTCATCTCGCCACGAAATGTCGAGATATGCTCCACCATGTTCACTACCACGTCCTGCTTTAATCTCAGAATTAATAGCCTTAGCAACAACATCTCTTGTGAGAAGTTCTGGAGGTCTACGCTTGGTGGCTAACTTGCCATCAATCACCTCTTGTACCCATTCAAGAGCCTCTGATTCAGTATCAGCAAATTCTGGCTTATACATTTCTGGCACATAGTTGAACATGAAACGGTTATCTTCTGAGTTACGCAACATTCCACCTTCACCACGTACACCTTCGGTCACCAAAATTCCCTTAACGGATGGTGGCCAAATCATCCCAGTGGGGTGGAATTGAACAAACTCCATGTCACCCATTTCGGCACCTGCCCAATAAGCCAGTGCGTGCCCCTCTCCAGTGTATTCCCATGAACCTGAACAAACTTCCCAGCAACGAGTAATTCCACCAGTAGCAAGAACAGTTGTTTTAGCTTTGAAAACGTGCAGAGTGCCGTCAGCGCGGTTGTAAGCAAAACAGCCAATGGCTTTACCATCATTAGTGAAAATCTTGCGAACAGTGTATTCCATGAATACCTCCATCCCGCTGTGTATCCCCCTCTCTTGTAGAGTTCGAATCATCTCTAGACCAGTTGCGTCTCCAATATGGGCAAGACGAGGGTATGTGTGCCCGCCGAAGTTTCTTTGATTGGTCAAACCGGCTGGGGTTCGGTCAAAAATTGCACCCCATTGCTCAATGTCACGAATCCTGTCTGGAGACTCTTTTGCGTGGATTTCAGCCATGCGCCAATCGTTGAGGTATTTACCTCCCTTCATTGTGTCACGGAAATGTGTTTGCCAGTTATCGCGTGGGTCAGCGTTTCCTAGAGCAGCGGCGGCACCACCTTCAGCCATCACAGTATGTGCTTTACCAAGCATTGATTTGCAAATAATCGCCACTGTTGCACCTTTACGTGTTGCTTCAATCGCAGCCCGTAGGCCTGCGCCGCCTGCACCAATAATGACAACATCATATTCATGGGTTGTAACATCAGTCATCACAAACCACCCCACAATACAATATCAGTCCACCAACCCATTGTGCAGGCATAGACGTAAAAGTCTGCAAACATCACCCAAAATAAAGAGTATAATGCCCATTCTTTGTGGTGTACATTTAGATAAGTACTGAAACTCCACAACTTGTATTTGAGTCGAGCAATTCCAGAAGATGTCCAATCGTTAGAACCACCACCAACTAGGTGGCGGAAAGCATGGCACCCTAGAGCATAACCAGTCAACATTATCACATTAAGAGCGAGAACTAATGTTCCTACTGAAAAGCCCCAAGAACCACCTTCAAAGTGAGTTGAAAGTAAAACATCATATGATAAAATTGGCAGATAGGCCAGAGCGGCGTACAAGAAATATCTATGCAAGTTTTGGACAAGAAGAAGTTTTGTTTCTCCCTTGTATGCATTCCAAGGCTTACTGACTGCACAAGCAGTTGGTTGGTGGAAAAAGGCGCGGTAGTATGCTTTACGATAATAATAGCAAGTGCCTCTAAATCCTGCTGGGAAAATTAGAATGAACATTGCTGGGGACATCCACCAAAGAAATTCAGGGATTGGGCCGCCAAGCCCATCACCACCAGGGAGAATAAGTGGACTAAACAATGGACTCAATACGTGACTTCCCTGATTTTCAATGGCCATGGTTTGAACTCCTGCGGAACGCCCAAATTCCGAGAATATCCAGAAATCAGCCTCCATGAATCCTCGCCATGTAGAGTACGCCACCATGATACCAAGATAGATTGCCATCGCTGTTGGACCCTTCCACCAAGAATCTATTCGGTCTGTTGCGCCAAATCCACGGCGCATAGGTAATTTGACTGCCTCACCCATTAACTCCAAACCCTATTCAAGTCAAGGCGAGCGCCTATATTCTATCAACTTCACTACTCAAACTAGAGAAGACTAACACTAAGAAAATTCTGATTTTAATGACTGTGCGGCATTCTCAATTTGTGATTCATCTATCTCAGGAACTTCACATAGAGTAAACAATACTGCTGAATCATCTCCTCTGATACGTGTGTTGTGGCTGTCTCGATATGGATAGAGAGCAATTATTTCTCCAGCCACAGACAAAACTAATTCTTGACCAGTGCATGGTTTTGGTTCAGGAAACCCTATTCCTAGAAACGGCTCATTTTGTTGAGCCATCCGCATGGTTAGTTTTGTATCACTGAGATAATCTGTTGATAGAGCGCCGATACTGATCCGGTTTTCAGCCGAGATGAGATTGTATCGGTCAACTATTGGATTGATGCGAGGGAATGGTTTGCCAGCAATTATACGGCGCACCAAAGCTTCTGCAGATGGGCGTCTCTTAGTAGGATCTATTCCAAGACGCCAATAGAACTGACGGTAGGCTGCAATATCGGGTTGGTCACGGAGTTCCTCAAGCGTTGAGGAATTACGAATTACAGCCAATCGGGATTCAAGTTCTTCCTCTTTGAGAGGCGGCCAACCGGTACTCGGCTTCTGAATAAGTAAGAGACGCGGGTCAACATCTGGTAAATCCCCGACTCGCTCAAGGTGATATCCAATCCCCATCAAATATGCCCTCACAGCCGTTAGCCTTGAATGTGACCGCTGGCACCAGATGAGTAATGGACTACGAGCCGTTGAGCATTTGCCTAAAATGTGGCTTCATGCCTGGGGCATTCATTCCGGGAATGAAATGCCCTGAATGTGGTTCAGTCATTCTCTAAAATCAATTTATTTGCATTGCGATAGTAAGTCACTAATTGCAAGGGTTTAAAAGGGCCGAAGTAGTAAGTAAAGGTGCTTCGAGTTTTTATTATGCATTCCTAACTGAATCAGAAAGGCCGTCAAATCGGTAACTGAAGAGGGGAATTGCTAACTATGGTAAATGATAATGATAAGATAAAAAAGGAAATGATAAAAACTGCAAAAGAAATGATGAAATTAATGATTTTAAAATTGAATGACGATTTATATGGACAGGGAAGTAAACTTAGAACACGGGCTTTGCAATATTTGGAACTGGTAATTGAAAAACAGAAAATTGATTTAGAAAAACAAAAAATGTTTGAAGAAATCAGTCAATGGGAATATGAAAATAATATGCTGCAGAATGAAGGGGAAGAACAATACGATTGGGAATGGCAATATGAATGGTTGTAATTGAATAGGACTATTCTCAACCAATCAAGATAAGGCAGAGTAGTCAACTTCGGCTTCCTCAATCTCAATTTCGTCAACATCCATCTGGGCCAGTTGCAACTTTCCACTCAACTCATCGTTGACAGCGTGCCAGTATGAGTACGCTTCAATAACCCAAATACCTGATTCACGGGTTCCGTTCCCTGATCCCTTAACACCACCAAATGGAAGGTGGGCTTCGGCGCCAGTAGTTGAATTATTGATTCCAGTCATTCCAGCCTTTATGCCGGTCTTGTAACGGTAGGCTTCTAGCCTATCATTAGTATAAATCGCACTTGAAAGGCCGTATGGACTTGCATTGGCGAGGTGTAATCCGTGGTCGAAATCATCAGTCTTGACAATAGTGACAACCGGACCGAATATCTCTTCTTGGAAGCATTCCATGTCTTCTGTTACATCAACAAAAACATGTGGCCACATGTAGACTCCTTCGCTTGCATCTCCTAAGAATCCGCTAGGTTTGTTGTCATTTGTTATTCTGCCCTTTCCAAATACTTGGGTAGCACCACTTGCCTTGCACATCTCCACACCAATAAGGAAATCCTTAGCATATTTTTCAGACAACATTGGTCCGTACAATACACCAGGGTGACGAGATGAATCGCCAATAGATGTGGATTCTACTTTTGCCATGAACATCTCCATGAATGAATCATAGATGTCCTTGTGAATTATCAAATTGCCAAGACTTGTACAGCGTTGTCCCGCGGTTCCAAATGCCGCCCAGTAGGCTCCTTCAACAGCATTTTCAAGATTTGCTGTGGGCATAACAACTAGTGGATTTTTACCACCTAATTCTAGGCTTGCTGAAACTAAATTTCTGCCACATACTTCACCAATCATTTTTCCTACAGCAGTGCTACCTGTGAATGATATTTTGTTGACTAACCCTTCATCAGCTGCATCAACCAAATGCTGACCTGCTCCACTTCCTTTGCCATGTACGAGATTGATGACACCATCAGGTAACCCAGCCTCGTGCATTATTCTAGCTAATGCGAATGAAAGCAAAGGCGCATCTTGTGGTGATTTCCAGACACATGTGTTTCCACACATAATTGCTGGAATCATCTTCCAGAAAGGAACCGCAGCAGGGAAATTGCAAGCATTGATGATTCCACACACCCCAAGCGGACGGCGGTAAGTGAACAATTCTTTATCTGGTAATTCAGAATTTACTGTCTGCCCATAGAGACGACGACCTTCTGACTGGAAAAAGAGACAAGTATCAATCGCTTCTTGCACTGAACCAGCAGATTCTTTCAGAGTCTTCCCGATTTCACGTGTTTCAAGAGCAACGATTGAATCTTTATGCTCCATTAAGAGACGGCCCATGTTTCCAATTATTTGTCCGCGCGTTGGAGCCGGAGTAGCTGCCCAATCGGGGAAAGCGGCTCCAGCAGCAGCGAGTGCATCATGGACATCTGATTTTGTTGAAAGAGGGAACACACCTAAGCAATCGGTTTGCCATGCTGGATTTGTAGTTTCAAAAGTGCCACCATCACTTGATTCTGTCAACTGCCCGTTGATGATGTTGTATCCTTTTATTTTTGGTAATCCATTCGGATTATCACTCTCGAGGTGCTCAAGTCCTACTTCCAACACATGGGTCATGACCTGTTCGGGGGCGGTTCCATTCATGAATACTACGCGGGATTCGCTCTTCTTTACACTCCAAGCCCTGAT
>CBFHYB010000062.1:0-8877 GCA_965659915.1 Candidatus Thalassarchaeaceae archaeon | reverse complement strand
TCTCAAATATTCAATAAATAGAAAATTGTTTATTCTTGAATAGGCGGTTAGCGAATAGGTCAAAACAAATCTCACTTTCGCGCAACTCATGATAGGGTCAGACGCACTACTGCTAGCAGGGGTGACTCTAGCGATAGGCTTGGGTGCCGGTCTTCTGCCACTTTGGACAAAGGTTAGTGAAAATGAGAGAGTTCTAAAGTGGATGACTGGTTTAGCAGCCGGTGTTTTACTCGCTTCTGCACTCTTAGTGGCACTTCCAGAAGGTTTTGAAATTGCTATGGACAATGGAATTGATGAACTACTGGTTGGAGGGGCGGTACTCGCTGGATTCCTTACAATGCTCCTTCTCGAGTGTTTCGGATTCGGGCATGATATCCACGAAGAACACCATGACCATGAGGAAGATCACGGTCATGACCATGTCCACCATCCAAATAATGCTAACAGCATAGTAATCGGCCTCAGTATTCATGCTCTAACTGATGGTTTGGCTATTGGAGCCGCTATTCTTACTGAATCTTTGGTACTGACCATTTCAATCTTTTTGGCTGTTCTTGTTCACAAAGTTCCAGCCGCTTTCAGTGTTGGTCTTTTCAGCATGCATGAAAGATCAGAGCGCTCTGATTCAATTCGTGATGTTGTGATGTTTAGTATTGCTACGCCAATCATGATTTTACTGACATTTTACCTGCTTGGAGATGTATCTGGGTTGATGTTGGGGTTGGCCATACTATTTTCTGGTGGGACATTCCTATATGTTGCAACTGTCGATGTGTTGCCTGAAGTCCACCATTCTGCTACAGGTAAAACCGCGTTGATTCAAGTAATTACGGGAGCACTGATAATGGTGGCAATTTTGTGGATTCTTCATACAACTGGAATGGCTGCTCATAGCCATTAAAATCAAGTGGAAGCCACATTTAGGACAATCAAGAGGGATTGCAATGGCGGAACAATTCGTCAACATTGCCGGCTATCGATTCGTTCCAATAAACGACCGTGCGGAGATGCGCTGGCCTCTTCGAGATTTCTGTGTTGACCTTGAATTAAAAGGTACTATTCTGCTCAGTGAAGAGGGAATTAACTTCTTTCTCTCTGGTTCTCAAGAATCTGTTGATAGTTTCGTTACCCACATCAATGAGGATGAACGCTTCAAAGGAATCAAACTAAAAATCAGTTATTCTGACTACCAACCGTTCAATAGAATGCTTGTCAGACTCAAAAAAGAGATTATTTCAATGGGTCATGATGACGTGAAACCAGGTGAATTCACCAGTCCTTCAATTAAGCCAAAAGAGTTCAAATCGTGGCTTGATGAGGGGAAAGAGGTTATCGTTCTTGATGCAAGAAACGACTATGAAATGCGAACAGGTAAATTTCAAAATGCTGTTGATCTAAATATCAAATCATTTCGCCAATTCCCTAATGCAATTAAGCAACTTTCTGACGAGTTGAAAGGCACACCAGTAGTAATGTATTGCACCGGAGGGGTGCGATGTGAGAAAGCATCTGTGGCCCTTCTTGAAGAAGGTTTTAGCGAAGTTTACCAACTTGAAGGAGGGGTTTTGGGATACTTCGAAGAATGTGGAGGCGCTCACTGGAACGGCGAGTGTTTTGTATTTGACAAACGGGTTGGAGTCAATCCCAATTTAGAAGAAACTGGTACCGTAATGTGCTTCACTTGTCGCGAACCACTTCTCGTTCATGAACAACAATCCGATGATTATGTCATTGGACAATCTTGCCCATACTGTATATCCTGAGATAATTAATCTTCTGAAATATCTTTTACAGGCCATAAATACTGAATGTAGCATTCTGAGCAAGCGCCAATCTATCTCCCCATTGAAACTGCGCTTGAGCCGGTGATTGTTCAACTTGTGGTCGCATAATGCAATACGCTACCCCCCTCTCCGCCCTCTATGCGCTGCCTTGTGACTGGTGGAGGAGGGTTCCTAGGAAGTCATCTTGCTGAAGCATTGTTGACCCGTGGGCACACTGTTGCGGTAGTGGATGATTTGTTTCGTGGGCGTAAAGCAAACATGGTGGATTTCAAGGCTATGCCAGATTTTACTTTCGTACTCGGTGATTGTGCAAATGTTGAGAAACTTGAGAAGGCTGAAGAAAAAATGAATGGTGTTGACATCGTTTTCCACCTCGCTGCAATAAACGGAACACGTTACTTCCATGAACGACCTGATTTAGTAATTGATGTTAACATCAAGACAACTGAAACTGTAGTCAAATTTGCCTCTGACAGAGGCGCACGACTTGTTTTCACAAGTAGTCCTGAAGCATTTGGATTACAAAATGAAATGCCATTGGGAGAAAACCTTGATGCGATTTTCCCTAGTCCTCATGATCATTTCAGACATTCATATGGAGCCAGCAAATATCTCGGGGAAATTATTGTTCAATATGCTGTAAAAGAAAGAGGATTAGATGGTAGGATTATCAGGCCATTCAATGGTTATGGTCCACGATTAGTAGGTAATGAACACGGACAAGTGACGGCAATTTTCCTTCACCAATGCCAAAGAGGAGAAAACATCACACTTCATGGGGATGGCTCACAAACTCGCTGTTTCACATGGTACAATGACTTGATTGACGGTATCATTTCACTTGGCGAATTAGATGAGGGATTAGATGGCTCAAACCTACAAGGTGCCTCTTTCAATATTGGTTCAACCGATGAAGTTTCAATTCATCGAATTGCTGAATTAGCCCGTGAAGTCACAGGTGCCGATGTTGAAATCGTGATGACTGAAGGCCACCCTGGTGATTCTACTCGCCGGATACCAGATATTTCAGCAGCTCAAGAGGCGCTTGGATGGACATCAACAGTTGACATTTCAGAAGGGATGTTGCGTTGTTGGGAATGGTTACAAGCAGAGTGATGCTGATTAGATTGAGAATTAGATAAACAACTTTGGTGATTAATACGACGAGAATCAATCTACTTCCTGACCGTGCCATAATTGGAATGGTACACCTGCAACCTCTTCCAGGTTCACCCCGGTTTTCTGGAGATATTGACGGAATTGAACAATTTGCAATCAATGATGCAAGGACATTGATTGCCGGTGGATGCCATGCAATAATGATAGAGAATTTTGGTGATGCTCCATTTCACGGGAGTGAAGTGGCGCCTATTACAATCGCTGTAATGAGTCGAATCATAAGTAAAATTGTTGATGAAGTGGCACGTCCAGAAGCAACCCCTGTTGGAGTTAATGTGCTAAGAAATGATGCCGCTGCGGCACTTTCTATTGCCGCTGCGAGTGGAGCTAATTTCATCCGAGTAAACATTCATGTTGGTGGAATGATGACTGACCAAGGGCTGATTGAAGGGAAAGCTGCTGATACTTTGCGGCTGCGGGAACAACTTGGCCACGGCCCTGATTCCACCCATCCAATCGCTATCTTCGCAGACGTCGGAGTCAAGCATGCAACACCTCTAGATTCAGAATGGATGCTAGAACAAGAAGCGCAAGATTGCTGGAATCGCGGACTAGCAGATGCCTTGATTGTATCAGGAAGTGGAACTGGCCAACCAACCTCTCCTGAAGACCTAGCGAGGGTCAGACTTGCCACACCTCACGCAACTTTACTTGTCGGTTCTGGAACAACCTCTGAGAACCTAACGGAATATCTGCGGCACGCAGATGGTGCCATCGTTGGGACTTTTCTCAAGGAAGGAAAAGATGTATCAAAAAAAGTGGACCTGTCTATCGTTTCTCAAATGATAGAAGTGGTAACAAGCACTAAAATTTGATTTTTTGGGCATTTAATTCCGACTATTCAATTATATGCTGAATGCAGTCTGAAGGTTTTGAATGAGACGCATCTCTAAGGAATCTTACAATTGGGCTGCCGGCTCCTACGTCGACCTGTTCCTTGCTGCGGCGGTCACGCAAGTGCTGTTCGCAGTCAGCATCTACTGGGTGCTGTTCGTTGATTCCAGTCTGGTCAGCGGCAGCACCCCTGATGGTTCGACCCTGTGGAGTTCGAACCTGCCCCTGCTCTCCATCGGAATAATGGCCGGGGTAGGTTGGATGATGGCCATCGTCTTGGGCATCGGCTTCGACATCACACCACTGAATTTCAAGACGGCCCCCTTCGACCAGACCCTGATCAGCATGGTCGCCGCCCTCAACATCGCTGGGCAGAGCCTGATGTTCATCGGTATCATATCCGGTGATTTCGAACTGTTCAGACAGTTGGGGCTGATGGGGGTGACCTTGCTAGGAACCTCGCTGATTATGGTAGGTCCACTGACGTTCCGGTTCTTCCGCACGCGAGCAAGCAGTCGAGATAAGATAGGGCCGTGGTCATACGGGCCGGCATTCGGATTGCCTATCATCGGCATGATGACCATTCTCGCTTGGTTGTTCGCTGATTCCGACATCTTCCTCGAACTCTATTGGACGGTGTTAATTGACTCATTCTGGGGCATGATGGCCTTCGCAGTCATCCTTGGTCACTTCCACGGACGCTGTGGCTGGGAACTGATGGATTCAAAGCAAACCCATCTGGCGTTCAAGGTGTTCGTCGCGCTCTGCGTCCTGCACATCGCACTCGTGTTCGCCAACGAGATTGGTCAGATATCCGAGGAATGGGTGAACGCAACGTTCTCATTACCGCTCGTCTGGATATTCTTCATCGCCCGACCGGACCGTATCTGGAAGAAAGTGAGAGAGGGAGAACCGCACAGTACTCAGATGCTGTCGGCTCATTCCTTACTGTTAGTCACAATCGTCGTGGGGATCTACGAAGGGGCGTTCATGGAGAACGACACTGGAATGTTCTATTCCCGCTTCTTGCTCCTTCTTGGAGTGGCCACGCAAGCTATCTGGGCGGCTGGAGACTGGTTGCATGATGACCACAGGCACAAGCCAGTGAAGGAGCGCAATGACCCATGGCCCAACATCATCTCAATGTTCATCGCAATGGCTGGAATCGTCTACCTGTTCGTTGATGCAATCGGGAGTGGATTGCCTCAAATTGAATTGGTGAAGCTCTTGACCATCGTCTTCCTCGCTTTCGGATTCCTTGATTACCTGTTATGGATGGTCAAGGATGCGATATTCGGATACAACGACTGGCAGCGCATCCCGATGTTCTACGGCGACAATGACCTCAATGTCAATGAAGAGGACCCGTACGACATCGGCGTCGCTGAATCAGAATGATGTCACTCGCGAGTCTTGAGGGAGCGAGCAGCAGCGCGAAGGCGGCGAAGGTGAGTCGGAGTAAACTAGTGACAAAACCGCAAGTGACAAAATAATATACTCTACTCATTGGGCAGAACCATGGATGATTTAGAATCCCAGTACCCTAACAATCGGTGGTTGATTCTAGGTGTAATGAGTTTGAGCCTTGTCATTGTGATGTTGAACAATGTTACACTGAATGTAGCACTCCCAAATCTATCTACTAGCCTTGGCGCAGATAATTCTGAATTACAGTGGATTATGGATGCATATGCACTTGTATTTGGTGGAACCCTTCTTGTGATGGGTGCATTAGGAGATCGATTTGGCCGAAAGGGTGCCTTGCAAATTGGATTGCTAATTGTTGGAACTGCATCTGCGTGGACAGCATTTTTTGCTGATTCATCCACAGATGTCATCTTAGCGCGAGGGATAATGGGATTAGGTGCGGCCCTGGTAATGCCATCAACATTGTCCGTGGTCTTGGTAGTATTCCCACCTAAGGAGCGTGGAAAAGCCATCGGTATTTGGGCCGCTATGGCAGGGATTGGTGCCCCTATTGGTCTGCTTGTAGGTGGTTGGGCGGTTGAAAATTACGATTGGGAAATGGCATTCTTAATCAATGTCCCAGTTATTCTCATCGCCTTAGTTGCGGGTGCAATTATTGTACCTCGGTCAAAAGATGAACAACAAAGGCCGCTTGATGGTGGTGGTGCGGTTTTATCGGTACTTGTCCTTGGGTCACTTCTGTATGGAATTATTGAGGGGCCTAGCCTAGGTTGGACTGATGGTCGAGTGCTTGGCGCTTTTGCGACTTTCCTCATTACAACACTCTTGTTTGTGTACTCGCAAAAGAAAGCTGAATACCCTCTTTTGCCCTTAGAATTTTTCAAAGACAGGCGATTTTCGATTGGTTTGATTGCTATTTCAATGGCCTTTTTTGTGATGTTCTCATTCATGTTCATGCAAATGCTACACTTCCAACTTGTTCGAGGTCATTCGCCTTTATCGGCAGCAATCCGTTTCTTCCCATTACCAATTGGCCTAATGCCAGCAGCAGCAAATAGCGATCGATTAGTTGCTAAGTTTGGACGACCAAATGTAATAGCAACTGGTTTGTCTCTTGTAGCATTGGGATTGTTCCTATTTACTCAAGTAAATATTGACACTAGTTATGCACAAATTGCTGCTACATTCTTCCTTCTAGGATTAGGTATTGGATTAACAATGGCTCCCTCAACAACAGCAGTAATGGATTCCATTCCTGAATCTAAAGCAGGTGTTGGAAGTGCAACAAATGATTCTAGTCGCGAAGTAGGAGGCGCTCTTGGAATTGCAATAGGTGGCAGTATACTTAACGAAATTTATCAATCAACAATTGTAATCCCAGCATCTGCATCTGCACAGGCCTCAATTATTCAAGAATCATTTCCGGCAGCGATGACTGTTGGTCAGCAAATGCTAGCGGCAGGTAATACAGATGGTGCGCTGTTAATTGCATCAGCAAGAGAATCTTTCATTGAAGGAATGGTTGGGGCATGTGTCATTGCTGCCATCATAGCATTATTGGCTGCCATCATTGTCAAATTGAAAATGCCAGATGATGAAATCATGAATGAAGAATAAAAAAATTGGTTTCTCATGATGATAAAAGTTGTAACAATTCTTCAATGATTGAGGGTGCAAATCCAAGCACACACTCTTCTGAACCATGAATTAGACTAGCATAGTCCCCCATTTTCCCAGCGAGGTCGTAAGCACCTGCTTTACCAAGCCAACTTTTTGAATCTAACAACTCACCAAATTGATCATCTGTTAATTGATTGATTTCTACGGTTGCATGTTCAACAGAGGATTTCTCCTCCCAACTGTTTCCTTTCCTGATTAGAAGGGTGGTTCCGGACCAAACATTGTGCCTCCTCCCACTTAGCCGCAGTAACATTCCTGCTGCAGAAGCACGATCACTGGGTTGACCTAATGACTGTTGTAAATCATCGGGGTCTTCAACCAAGGTATCAGCTAATAGTACAAAATCTGGATTCTCAAATTCTCCAATTTCTTGAATAGCCATCTCAATTTTAGCCGCTTCTACTTTTGATGCCAAGATTTTCTGTACTTGGGTTCTGACATCCAAGCCACTTTGCGGTAGTTCCTCCTCACTTCGTAATCCTGCCGCACTAAAAACCACGAATTCTGCATCAAGGCGGGCTTTTAGCCAATCATATCGACGGCTTGAAGCACTCGCAAGGTGTAGTTTACAGCGGCTCATCAACTACACGGGATGGGGAGCGCGTTTATCATGCGGACCATTGTAGGCCGGTGCGGGGAATAAGAGTGAGCGGTACACAAGAACGGATTCCAACATACATATCGGGACTTGATGAGAATATGCAGGGGGGTATCCCGAAGGGGCATATCGTACTTCTTGCTGGAGTATCAGGTTCGATGAAATCTAGTTTAGGATTCTCAATGTTGTATAACGCGGTGATGGAAGGAAAAACCTCTGGAATCTATGTTACATTAGAACAAGGAAAAGACAGCTTGGGAAGCCACATGGCAGGAATGGGAATGGATGTCCAGGACCCACGTGTCCGTAGCAGAATCGCTATCATTGACCTAGCGGACCTTAGAGTTCAACTAGATTCACAAGGCATGTCAGAAAGCGTAGATTGGATGGGACAACTCATCAAACAATTGGCTAACTACCGCGATAGCATCGGCTTTGAGGTAGTTGTTTTTGACAGCCTTGGAGCATTCTTTACACTAACCAAAATGGAAAACCCTCGTGATGAGGTATTTCGTTTCTTTGAAGCAATCCGCAGAATGGGATTGACTGGAATCGTTATCTGTGAAATGATGGGTGAATCAAAGAATCAGTATGGTGAATTTGGAATTGAGGATTATCTATCTGATGGGGTAATCCATCTCACAATGGAGCGCACAGGTGATGCTGTAGAAAGAAAGGTCTCTATTGTCAAAATGAGGCATACAAACCACGTTCTTGGTTACCAGCCTTATCGCTGGGATTCTAATAACAGTCGATTTACTGTCAACTGAACCTAAGTTCTAACATCGTGAATTTGCAATTCATTCAACGGTAACTGATTTCGCAAGATTGCGGGGCTTATCTACATCTTTACCAAGTTCAACCGCTACATGATATGCCAACAACTGCAGTGGTACTACTGTCAGTAGTGGTGATATTACGCTATGAGTTGAGGGAACAGCGATGGCAATATCTGCTTCCATAGCCGCTTCATCATCACCTTCATCATGAATCAGAATTATCTTCGCCCCTCTTGCTCGGCATTCTTGGACATTGGATAGGGTCTTAGCTCTAAATTTGTCATTAGGGCAAATTACCACAACTGGGCTTCCCTCCTCAAGCAAAGCAATTGGCCCGTGTTTCATTTCTCCAGCAGGATATGCTAGACAAGGGATGTAAGCGACTTCCATCAATTTCAAAGCCCCTTCACGAGCCACCGGCGCAGACGCCCCTCGCCCAAGGAATAGTACATGCTGTGCATCTTTAACAGCCTGAACAGCTTCCATAATCGGTCCACTATCTTCTAAATAATTTTCAATCTGATCCGGAATTGCATTTAGCGCTTTTACTACCTTTTTACCCTCGCGTTTAGACAGAGATCTAGCACGTCCAATT
>CBFHYB010000061.1:0-8990 GCA_965659915.1 Candidatus Thalassarchaeaceae archaeon | reverse complement strand
TGGCACTGGTGACGGCGAAGTACTGTTCTATTCTCACTTAGATAAACAGCCAGAATTCACTGGTTGGTCAGAAGGAAAAGGCCCTTGGATTCCCGTTCGAGAAGACCCGTGGCTGTTCGGAAGAGGTTCAGTGGACGACGGTTATGGTGGATACTGTGGCCTCATTTCGTTGATGGCATTACAAAACCAAGGCATGGCTCACCCAAGTTGCACATTCCTCATTGAAACCTGTGAAGAGAGTGGTTCACCTGACCTCCCTTACTACCTTGAAGAACTTCAAGAAGATCTTGGTACACCAGATTTGGTGGTTGTTCTTGACTCAGGATTGGGTGACTATGAGCGCATTTGGGTCACCGAGAGCCTACGCGGATTAGTTGGTGGCACACTGACAGTTAGTGTAACCTCAGAAGGAGTGCATTCAGGTATGGCTAGTGGGGTTATTCCATCATCGTTTAGGCTCACCCGCCAACTGCTTTCTCGTTTAGAAGATGAAGAAACTGGTGAGTTGATTCCCGATTGGCTTCATATTGAAATTTCAGACCAATTACGGGAAGATTCAGCAGAAATTGTAAGTGTTTTAGGTGAAGCTTTGATTACGGATTTCCCATTTTTAGATGGTGTACGCCCTCAACATGAGGATTTGGTTGAAGCGTTGCTAGCACAAAATTGGAAGCCAACACTTTCGATAACCGGTGCTGAAGGAATGCCAACCCTTGCAAATGCTGGAAATGTCCTTCGCACTCATACATCTCTCAAATTAAGCGTGCGAATTCCACCTGGTGTTGATTCTGAAATGGCTTCTGCTAAATTGCAAGAATTAATGGAGTCAGACCCACCGTTTGGTGCACACGTGACATTTGAGCCAGAAACAGCAGCAAATGGGTTTGCTGCGCCACCAATGCCAGTTGAAATTGCCGCGGCATTTAGTGAAGGCAGTTTGAAGACCTTTGGTGCTGCCTCAATGCCGTTTTATGAAGGCGGCACAATTCCATTTTTGGCTATGATGCAAGAGTCCTATCCAAGTGCTCGTTTTCTAGTCACAGGGTGTGCAGGTCCGGGGAATAATGCCCATGGTCCTGATGAGAAATTACACATCCCAACAGTCAAGCATCTAACCCAATGTGTTGCTGCTGCGATTGCATCCATGTCAAATTAGTGATTTAGCCAATATTTGGCACATTTACAGCCGGCACTTAGCCGCCCCTATGGGGCGGCGGATATATCAAGGGCAAGCGAGTGGGGTATGTCAGTGGTGAACATGTCAGAAGACGATGAAGGTACGATTACTCCCGAAGTTCGCCTCCGCCAACTAGAGGAGGAATTGTTGCAACAGACAGAACGTGTCACTAAGGTGTTTAGCGCCTTTGAGCAGGCAGAAAAGGAGATTGTTCAACTCAAAGCCGAGATTGAAGTCCTTGAAAAAGAAGTCATTGACAAAGAAATCGAACGTGAAGGATATGAGCAATTACTTGGTGAAAAAGACCACCGAATCCGAGATTTGGAGTTAACCGGCGCCAAGAGAGGAAAGCAGGTTGATCATCTTGAGCCAGAACTTGAGATGATGGAAGAGAAATTCACTAGGGAAAAAGAACGTTTGACCCGTGTTTTCGAAATCGCAGAAGAGTTGGATAACGACCTTCGTCTAGCAGTTGCTGAACTCAAAGCACGTGACGATTGGTATGTTGACCACATGCGTGTTTTCGAAGACCTCAACAAGGCAATTAAGAATCGCTATGAGATGATTGAAAACGCTGTAGAAGCAGAACGCAAGAGTCAACATATGCAGAGAGCAATCAACGAAAAGTTGCAGGAAGCTATGGATGCCCGTAGCGAAGAGGCAGCAGAAGATGCTGCAGCAGAAGAAGCAGCAGCAGAAGTTGAAGCAGCAGTTGAAGTCAGCGAAGAAGAATGATTCTTCTTTGTTTGTTGTTGACTTACGCTATTCAATGTGAATTAGTTTTCACCGCGTTTTCACTCTAACGGTATTTCTCCATTAGCGCGTGCATCCTCTTCTTCAGCAACACGTATTCCTTCCTCAAGGTCAACCCTACTGGTTAGATAAGTTCCCGCAAGAATGACTACGGTAACCGTCAAAATTGCTACACGACTACCGGCAGCAGTGCTAGCAATACCGTAGAGGAATGTCCCAATCATTGCTGCTGATTTCCCTAAGAAACCAAAGAAACCAAAGAATTCAGATGTTCGAGTTTTCGGGGTAAGTTGTGAGAACATTGAGCGGGCTTGCGCACCGGCTGAACCCATGGCGCATCCGACAAACAGTCCAAGGATTATCCATTGCATTGCAACACCTAGTCCTAATGGGGCCCAGACATTATTGCGCATTGCAGTGGCCCACCAATCAACAGGTCCACCTTGTTCAATGACAGATGGGTGTGTATCTCCTACCTCTGAAGAACCGGCAATGCTCTCATTCCCACCAACAATGATGATTGAGAATCGGTGGTCGCTTGTATCATCAAAAGCAGCGACTAGTGCAATAGCATCCTCTTCTGTAATTGTCTTGACATCCTCTTCTGATACTGTTGCTTGATCTGCAAGGAACGATGCTCCGAAAATACCGGCTCCAACTAGTAGTAATGCTGCAATTACTCCCATCCACCCCATGTTTCTTTCTTGTAACCACATGATACCCCCACCAAGTAACACAACCATCACTAAGATGAACAAACAGACCATCAATCCAGCACCTAGCGTACTTTCTCCAGCATCTTGTACACTATAATCTGGTTCGGGAAAGTATCCTTGGAAGGCATCACGGAAGGCATCATCTCCCTTTGATTTTTCACCAATCCAATTTTCATATCCTCTATCATAAAGCGTGGTCATCTCGTAACGTTCAGTTTCTTCATTCCACTCAAATTGGAAATCGTAGCGCTCTGCATTTTCTTCTCCCTTTAATTCTAAGGGGGCAAATCCCGCTGCGGTGACTGCTACACCACAGTAGATGAGTAGTGCTAGCATCAATGCAAATTTTGTTCCCTTTACATTAGCTAGTTTACCAAAAACAAAAGTCATTGGAATAGCAACAATGTTGACAGTGAGAAGCAACATGATATTCATGCTTTGGTCAATACGTAACACGGATTCTCCGAAAGCACTCGCCATGCTAGCGATGGTGTTAACTCCATCATAGAATAACAGGTAAGCGATTAGGAACATAGCAAGAACTTTGAATTTCTTGATTTCTCTTGCTGTAGTTGCAACTTGTCCATAAGCAATTTTGGCAGCCCCTACAAATCTAGAAAAGTTGTTTTTCCCCAAACCGTCCCATTCCAAATCAGAGACGATTTCAGGTTCAGGAGTCCACTTGAACATCAATGCGCCAAAGCCCCACCACCACAATGAAGAGGTCACAAAGATAACTGCAAGTTTGAAGTTGGTATCCCAATTGAATGGTCCCATAAGGATGGCAAGATGGAATATGAGTAGCATTGAACCACCCATGAATCCGTACATGTAGCCCCAAGTTGAAACTTCATCTTGATTATCCCTAGAACTAAGATAGGGCATGAATGAATAATAGATGACATTACCACCAGTGAATCCAATGGTTCCGATAGTGTACATCAACGCTAGAACGATGTATCCTTGTGAACCAAAATAGGGTGCTGCTCCCATCAATGCAGTGAATCCAATTCCAGCAACAGTATACCATTTCAGCAACTTCTTTTTGATTGGCATTCGATCAGCAATCACGCCCAAAGCGGGAGCGGTAAGAACAACAAATATCATTGAAAATGTCAGTACGAATGCGTAGAAAGAATCTCCCGATTGAGTTCCTGTAGCCAAGTTGTACAAACTGGCCATCAATGCAGGCGCAATGACAGTCATCACTGTAAGTGCATAGGCTTGATTTGCCCAGTCAAAGAAATACCAACCCTTCAGAGCTTTCTTATCTTCGTCACTCATATCCGCAAGATTCTGCTTACCGAGTACAGTCTCAGTATTGATTTCAGATGCAGATGCATTATCACTCATGCTACCGCACATGCGAGTCTCCCTCTTAGCATTACACCCTGCATTAGTTCCTGTAATCTATGTAATAAGGACAATCCGTTACTATAGGGCAGATTGATGAGGGGGTGGTGTGCCGGCAAGTTTGAGCACTATGGCTGAACAATCCTCACCTTGCTCCGCTGGAATCATGCCGAGTTCTACTGAGGCTGTTAAAATTCATCATCTCGTCAAGGCTCCAGAAAATACACCTGGTTCAATTCGCAAGCGAGAATCTTGGGATGCAGACGAGTTAGCAACAGTTTACACAACACCAGAATGTTTGCCCGATGGTACAGTATGCCAAGCGACTACAGTTATTTTCCGAACCAAAGGTTGTGTTTGGTGGTGGAATTCAGGTTGCACTTTTTGTGGTTATTTTAACGATGTAAGAGACGATGTAACCTATGACAATTTGATGGCACAGTGGCAGTCAGCCAAAGACCAAACTAACGATTTTGAGGGCTCAGAAGTAATCAAAGTCTACACATCGGGGACATTTTTTGAGGACCGTGAAAACCCTCCAGAGTGGCAAGAGGCGATACTTCGAGAGACCAGTGAAAGGGGTCTACGTCTGATAGTTGAAGCACGAGCCGAAATGTGTACACCAGAAAAAATGGCGTGGGTAGCGAACTTACACCCAGGATGTGTTGTTGCTATTGGGCTAGAAGCAATGGACGATGAAGTACTCAAATTCCATTGTAACAAGGGATTTTCAACAAAACAATGGCTCAAAGCCGTTGATACTCTCCGGGCTAACGAATTAGAAGTCAAGACATATTTGCTATTCAAACCGCCATTCATGTCAGAGGGAGATTCATTGAAACATTGTATTGAATGGATACGTGAAGTAGGGCCACTTTCTGATGAAGTCAGCGTCAATCCAATGAATATCCAACGCGGTACAATAGTTGAGAGACTTTTCCGCAACCGCGAATACCGTCCTCCATGGCTATGGTCACTAGTTGAGATGATTCGCCAAGTTGATTCTGTTCCCGGCCGCTTGATAGTTCATCCAACTGCAGCAGGCCGCGTTCGCGGCGCACATAATTGCGGCAAATGCGACAAGCATGTTGCTGCTGCAATCGAACGCTATTCGGTTTCAGGAGACTTGCAAGAGTTTGCCGGCCTAACCTGTGAGTGTGAGAAAATTTGGGCTACTGAAATCGAGTTAGATGGTACAATCCCCTCTCCATTTGGAGTCGGTTTAGACCGTCGAATGCCTGCAGAAGAATCTCTAATGTCACCCTAATTTTATCACCTCTTCTCTCCTAATGCTTAAGGACAACTTTCGTTTCGGAAAGATTGCCTAAAGGCAATCTGTGGTGAAGTGATGAGTGAACTACCCGAAATGACGCAGGGGCAAGAAGAGCCCGCTGCATCTACAGCTGTTTGGACATTGAGTTTAGTTGGTGCTTTTGCGTTTATGATTTTGTATGGGGTACTTTACCCAAACCATCCTTTCCCTGGGCTTGGAGATATACTTCCTTTGTTCAGTGAATTAGGCAGTAGTGTTGTTTGGTTCTTTATCGCAGGAATTATCCTAGGGTTGTCAATGTTACTAGCGATGTTAGTCGGGGAGTCTATTGCAGAATGAGGTGATATCATGGAAATACGAACATTATTCATTTCATACGTTATTTGGCTATTTTTTGTTAGGTATTTGACAATCACAGGTCTTGGGCCATTCGGCTCATTTGCTCGTGATATCTCTGCCTTCATGCTTGGAAAGGGACTTGGCCCAGCCGCTGACCTGATGGAAGATCGAGCAGGTGGTGCAGCGAAAACCTGGTTCGCTCATGGAATCTTTTGGTTCATCATAGCCGCAACCTTGTCATTCTTGGGGATGTGGACGGCATACGAACCAAATGCTCTACACTCGCTTGGAGCAATAGGATATTCTCCTAGCGCCGCTCAGACTACTGCTGCTGTTCATGTTGTAACTGCATTTGGCGCATTATCAATGATGTTGATGGCTGCAGGATTTGCTATGCAAGGCCGCCTTGCAGGTGGACGAATGGCGAATGAAGCGACAACTGCTTTGATTGCATTTGCTTGGAGCGCAGTCGTTGCAGCAGGTCTAATTCTTTCACATACCGATTTAATCGGTACAAGCAGTTGGTTTGAACTACCACCAGTTTACTACATTTTACTTACATTATTGGCTTTACCACTATTTGCAAACCATCTGTTAACGATGGCTAACTCAGGATCACCAGTAATGATTCCACAGTGGTTTATCGTAATGGGTTACGCTGCTTTCATTTGGGTAGGTGTTGTTTCTATGTTCTTACTTGCAGGAGAAAACCACACTCTTTCGTGGTTATTGGTCAAGGTTCTGTTTGGTGGTTGGTTACTCTCACAAGCACTAGGTATTGCTCATCATGTGATACCATCTGCTCTAGGGGTTCCACTTTGGAGTCGCTCCCTTGCAACTCTTACTTTGTTCGGTACATTCCTAACATTCTCCCCACTTGGGGCGGTGGCTTCAGTCCCTTCAATGGGGGCTTTCATGCAAGCAATGGTAGCGATTCTACTGTCACTTTCATTAGTTCCACTAATCGCTACAGTAGTCAACTTGACCAAGACTGCAAGCGGCAGAGTAATGGAATCTTATGGTGTTAAATTCACAATTCTCGGAGTCATCATTTTGATTCCAATTTCATTTGGTAGTTTATTCGCATCTGTTTCAGCATTTGGTGGAGGCAACGAATTAGCTCACATTGCTTCAACGCTAGACACGCTCGCACTATGGGGTGTTATTGGCATGATTGCATTAGGAAGCGCACACTTGCTATTCCCACAAGTAACTGGCCGTGATTTATTCAGTTGTACCAAGACAAAGATGACCTTCTGGTTTGCAACAGTTGGGGTTGTTGGATTCGGTACTTCACAATTCATCGCTGACTATGTGAACAATTCAATCGGCGCTACTGATGTGTCTTTGGCACTAGAAGAGGCAGGTGTTAGCGCTGCTGGAGCAGGTGAGGTGCAGGCTTTCGCAGCCATCATGTTCTATGGTGTGGCTCTAGCAGGAGTCTTTGCTGCTCAAAATATGTTACAGGGTTCATTCCGTGGAACTTTACTCTCAGACAATGCTCCAGCAGCAAATGTCACTACTGCACAGATGGTGATAGGTGGTACAACATCAATTCGCAGCCTGCTTGCAGCAGGTGCAGGTGTTGATACCGTTCTAACAGTAGATGGAGGATCAGCCGAAGGTCGAATCTCATTAGCAGATATATCTCCAGCAGAAGAAGTCGCTGAAGAAGAAGATGCACAGTCCGAAGAGGAAGACGAAGAACCAGCAGCCGAGACTTCCGCTAATCTCTCAAAGATGTTGAAGGGAGAATTAGTTGAATTGGCTAAGGCATCAGGTGTTTCCACTTCAGGAACCAAGTCTGACTTGATTGAGCGCCTTAGCGCTTGATTCAAGGATTGGGAAACCGCCATTAGCGAATACCCCTACTCCGCCAATAAGAGGAATTGAGATGCGTATTGGCTTAGTCGGCAAACCAAACGTGGGCAAATCAACTACTTTTGCAGCGTTAACAGAGACTACGGTTGAAATCGCAAATTATCCATTCACAACAATTGAAGCAAATGTTGGTGTGACTTACACCGCAGCAACATCACCTTGCGCTTGCAAAGAACTGTCAACCAAGATAGCAGAAAGTGGTAGGTCTGTTGAATCTGATGAAGCGAGAGATGGCAGTATCTGTCAGCCAAGAACCGGTGCTTGTAATGGCCACACAAGATTAGTGCCCGTTACGCTAGTGGATGTAGCAGGGCTAGTTCCAGGCGCACACGAAGGACGTGGCAGGGGTAACCAATTTCTTTCCGATTTGGCTAGTTGTGATGCTTTGATCCAAGTTATTGATGCCTCAGGGGGTACGGATATTGAAGGGAATCCTACAGGTCCTGGCGGTTGCTCACCAAGTGAAGAGCATGATTTTTTGATTGAAGAATTAGCGGCGTGGATTGATGGTATTATCTCCAGTGGTTGGGCTAAGGCGGTTCGTCGTATTCAATCAGAGGGCGAAGCAGGATTGACAAATTTCCTCACAGACCAATTAACTGGTATTGGCGCAACTCATAGTGATGTATCAGTTGCGCTGGATGTTTTTAGGCGAGAAAATCCCGATTTACCAACAATTAATGTGTGGGGTGATGAAGAAAAAAGAATTCTTTCTGATATTCTTCGCCGCCAACTATTCCCACTATATATTGCTGCAAATAAATCAGATTTAGCAGATGAAGAGACTTATTCAAATCTGCAGTCCCAGGTGAAATCATCTGGAGGTTTATTCGTACTTTGTAGTGGTGAAACAGAACTTGCCTTGAGAAGGGCTAGCAAGGCTGGTGCCATTTTCTATGAGTCCGGAGAATCAAGTTTCGAAGTAAATCCAGATGCTACTTTGAATGATGCGCAGAAAAAGGGTCTTTCAGAACTGAATGATAGAATATCCAAAATGGGTGGGACCGGTTTGAATGAGCTACTTCGAAAAGTAGTGTTTGAGAGACTGGAGCAAATAGTTGCTTATCCTGTCCAAGATGAGACACATTGGGTTGATGGTGATGGAAGAATACTCCCCGATGCACTGTTAATCTCTTCAGGTACTACAGCCAAAGGTTTAGCCTACGCAGTTCACACAGATTTGGGTGATGGCTTCATTCGCGCAACAGATGCAAGAAGCGGTAGAATCATTGGCTCAGATCATGAACTTTCAGACAACGATGTCATCAAAATTCATGCTAAAACCTAACATCAATAACGCATGTATATCCGACAAGTAATTGAAATCTAATTCAATTCAGTTTGGATGTTATTCCATGTCACCGAAGTCTGGTGCTGCTGGCAGGTTGTCTGTATCTAGTGCAGGCGCTTCATCTTCAGTGTTTTCAGATTCAATAACTTCACTTAAATCGGCATCTGTTTGCAATAAATCGTCAGCATCAATAGTCTTCAATGATGA
>CBFHYB010000060.1:0-9021 GCA_965659915.1 Candidatus Thalassarchaeaceae archaeon | reverse complement strand
TCGGATTGTAACTCAGCAAACTTTGTCGCGACCCCGATTGCTCCATTGGTTGTGAAGACAGGCATATCTTCAACATCAATAATCCAAGTGTTTGGTAAGTGCTGAGTCTCCTGCCCTAGAGGAGTTGCGCTGACTACGACCCACTGCTCTGCACTAGATAGTTCGGCATCGGTGTATTGAGACAAATCACTAACTCTTGCAAAAGCAGATCTTACCGCCGGTGAAAATCCGTAAGTGATAGGAGCATCCTCGAAATCATCAGGAAGTGGTGCACCCAATATTGAGACATTCTCTTTTACAGGTTCAAGGGCGTTTACAAGTGGGGCGAGAGTTGAGAGTATAAGCAGGGTGACAACAAAACCCCATCGCATAACCCAAACGCCACCAAGGTCCCAATTAGCACTTACCCCTGTAAGGGCCTGAGTTTAAGCAAGAAATTGAGTGGAAAAGTAACTCATTCTGCTTGGTAGGCAGATATTGCGGCGTGTACCTCATCGTCACCCATCAACTTGCGCTGGTTTTTAGCGACTTCAAACAGATGAGCCACCAAATCATCATTTACATCGTAACCATTTTTCCCTAACCAATAAGTGATGTTTGACCTGCCTGACATATGGCCAATCCTGATTACTTGCTCAAGTCCAAAATCGTTGGCTGGAACGCCTGAATAGACGCGGTCTGCCAACCAGTGGTCACCCTTGTTCATCGCTTTGATAACAGCTGATGCGTGGACTCCTGTACCTGTTTCAAATGCATCAGCACCAAATACTGGGTAATTGCGAGGTAAAGCCACCTCAACATATTCGTGGGCTTTACGCATGTATTCATTGAGTAAAGTCAAATCATTATCAATAACACCCATCAAACTTAGATTCACTAATGTCTGGTCAAGTGGAGCATTTCCTGCACGTTCCCCCACACCCAGAGCAGTTCCATGGATCACATCAGCACCAGCCTCTACTGCTGCCAAATTGTTAGCAACACCCAAACCACGGTCTTGGTGGCCGTGCCAATTGACCTCAATGTCTCTTCTTTTCACCCCGGCATCGGGGATGACCTCATCTTGGACAAACCTGAGAAGTTTAGTAACTCCATTTGGAGTCACATGTCCACAAGTATCGCAGACACAAATACGGTCTGCACCTAACTCAATTGCTCGTGTGTAAACTTGTTTGATTTCATTTGGCTTTGAGCGAGTTGTATCTTCTGTTACAAACATCACTGGAATATCATTGTCAACTGCGAATGTGACCGCCTTCTCTGCAGTTGAGAGAATCTTATCCATCGTCCAATTCTCCGCGAATTGGCGAATAGGCGAAGTGCCAAGAAAAGCGCTCGCTTGAATTTGCATCTCGTGTTTTGCTTGCAAATCAACAAGTGGTTCAATATCACCAATCATGGTGCGAACTGCGCAACCGGGCCTAATCTGGAAATCATTCTCTTTGATTTCAGTCAACATCGCATCAATATGATTGATGTGGAAAGGACCTGCTCCTGGTAGTCCAAGGTCAACTTTTTGCATCCCAAGTTTTTCCATGAAATTTAGTAACTCAATTTTCTGCTCAATTGTTGGATTTCTAGCGCTTGGACTCTGAAGGCCGTCACGCAAAGTTTCATCGTCAAACCATACTCCATGCGGGTGATTTGATGGATTTCTTTCAAAATCGTAGTCAACTACATTCCAATCATAAACAAGGTCACTTTCTTGCATTGTAAATCACCCTCAGTGGTCGCCCGCCTGCGCCCGCAGGCGCGCAGAGGCACTCCTTCGGTAAAGACTCAACGACTCATTCGGTCATTGATCCAACAGGTTTCAACTCTGAACCAATCATATTTTTTGAGTCTTTTTTCCAATGTCTGTAGACTTCAAGAATTGCAACCCCAGCAAGAGTAATCAATCCAACATAGAATGATGCTACAACCATCACCATTGTTACGAATAGGAGTGCTAGATACTTCATTGAAATCATGAAAGAAGAGAACGCAGATGGTATTCTCCCCTTTTCATCGCGTGGTTCCCTAAGGTTGATATTGAGCACAGATTGGTTGTACCACACACCGAGTAGCAAAGCCCAAGCAAAGTAGGTAGTCGAAATTGCCCAGCCAGTACTCCATACATCTTCGCGTGGAAAACCCCACATGATAGGATCAATGAAAATAGCAGAGATTCCTATGAGTAGTGCAGTGTAAACCCGCATTTCTGAAATTGTGTGCTTACCACCTTTGACCGATGGAAGCATAGGAACGTTTGCTTCCGAATATTCGCGGTCACGGAAAAGTGCTAGAGCCCAAAAGTGAGGCGGTGTCCACAAGAAAATGAGCATGAACATTAGCCAAGGGAGTGCGGCCCCAAGGTTTAGCACGGCTCCAAAATCAAAAGCATGAGACATTGACAAGGTATCATTTGCTGCTGCCCAACCAATTAGGGGAGGCGTTGAACCGGCGATACCGCCAATCACAATATTTTGGCTAGTCCTTCGTTTTAGCCACATTGTGTAAATTATGACATAGAATAAAACGCTGAAAGCAGCCCAGAAAGCAGCCACTTCGTTAGCCATTTCAATCAACCATATTGTACCAATAATTGCCAATAATATTCCTAGTAGTAATGCTGTTCTTGCAGTTACATTTCCAGCGGGAACAGGGCGCTCAGCAGTGCGCCCCATGAATGGGTCAATGTCAGCGTCAAACCACATGTTGATTGAATTAGCTCCACCAGCAGTTAGGAAGCCTCCAATAAAGACTACAAAACAAGTCCACATTGTTGCCACAACGTCAAATCCGTTACCTAAATGATATTGAATTAAATCATGTATCAGAACAGCAGAAAGAGCCGTCACTTGAAGTAACGAAATTACCACCGGTTTAGTTAGAGCAACTAACGCACCCAAGGTGCTAGTGCTATCAATTTCAGGTGCGACCTCAGCCATTAATTGGTGTCGGGCCGCATCCTATCTATGAAACACCCTATTCGTT
This sequence comes from Candidatus Thalassarchaeaceae archaeon, assembly GCA_965659915.1. Taxonomy (GTDB): domain Archaea; phylum Thermoplasmatota; class Poseidoniia; order Poseidoniales; family Thalassarchaeaceae; genus MGIIb-Q1. The sequence continues at coordinate 6,045 of CBFHYB010000060.1, read as the reverse complement.
TAGGTGACAAATGGTGTATCCAATGCCCAATAGGAGAACTACATCTGTGCCAAAAGACAAGTGAGCCAAAGAAAGTAGTTCAGGAAATCCATCACCGGCTGCGAGAATCACATATGATGCCCCAACTAGGATATTGAGCATGAAAGCTAGCAGAGCAATACCAAATGATAATTGTAGATTTTTTGCTTCACCATTAAGTCTGTTTTTTAGGTCAAAATACCCCTTTGTCAACCAAATACCAACTGCCAATACAGCAATCCTGTGAATCCATGCTACAAACACGGCAATATTTCCCATAATATCAGGAATAACTGATCCTTGGCATAGTGGCCATCCTTGCCACCATCCTACTGAACAACCAGTGTTGAATGAACCACCTCCACCAGTTGCTACCCAAACCCCGAGTAAGAGTACGGGTAAAGCGCCAAGAGTGAAAATTCCGAAGGTTTTCTTTTCCTCACTAGATATGGTGTTTGAAAGAGCCGCCCATTTGGGAAATTCGCCAACATCTCGTAACCATATCAACCACCAGTAAAATAGCCAAATGGTGTAAATAAGTGCAAAAAGTAGGTGCAGTACAACTGACCATGAATCATTGTCATACCAGACGGTGATGGCCCCCAAACCACCTTGTGCAAGAACGATTATGAGCGCGGTTTTGGCGGCAAACCAATTTTTATCTGAAAGTTTTTCACGTTTTTTGTAGACCTTGAATAGGCCAACAAGAACGACGGCACCTGAACCAGTGGCTAGGAATCTGTGAAACCATTCTGTGAATATTTCAAAAGTTGTGTAGCGATGATTTTCGCCGCGCGAGTCAATCTCATCTGGATTCGCCTCGTACCATGCTGCTTGGTCAGCTTCACTGACATCAAATCCAAGGGTGCCAAAACAGGTAGGCCAGTCTGGACATGATTCACCGGCGTCATTGATTCTAACAAATCCGCCAGCGAGGATTACAGCCAATGCCATTACTCCGAGCAGTAGTGGGATGTTGCAGGCTCGCAACCAGTTCCTCATGTGCACCCGTCATGGTAGCCGCTATATCAACAAACGTTTGCGACCATATAGATGGCAACTAATCGATTGCTGATTTCTCTCGCCGCGATGCTAATTTTCCTGTCTCCTATAATTTCTGTGGGATTAGTGTCAACTCCAGTATCAGCAGATAGTCAAACTACAGATTTCGCTTCAGGCGAAGTAGTAATGGTGATGACAATGCCAATTTCCAATGGTAGTGGAAATTCTAGTAATGCTGAGCACGCACCACATCTTGTTGAACTCCATACTGCAACGTGGTGCGCTCCATGTCGTGTTGCAGAAGATGAAGTCAATGAATTAGAATCATGGTGGCCAGATGTCAAGACAATCTCCTTGCATCCATCACTTGATAGCCCCGACGAGTTAGCAACAAGTGTAAGTTCAGAAATTTATCAGAAATATAATCTTAGCGGATACCCCTCAATAATCGTTGATGGCCACTGGACTTTATTGGGTGATAAACAGGCAACAGACCTTCAATCACTACTTTCAAACCTGTCTGAAAACAATCTGCCGAAACAAGGTGCTGCCAACCTCGAATTCTCTTGGCAGATGGCTAGTGACAATGTCACAATAAATTGGAATTTAACCTCTCAAACAGATGTACATGTTGACTTCTTAATCAGTCAAGATGGAGTAGTTTGGCCAGGCACAACCCAAACTCTTGACAAAGTTGTACGAAGTGGTTTGACTAATTTAACCGGGCAAAATGAGCAGACATTTTCCCTCAATCAATCAGGTTCAGGAAACCTATCATTGACCGCGATTGTGAGAGTCTCAGGTGATGTAAATTTAGAGGCAGGCTCTGAAATCCCCTTGTTTAGTGGACTTCCCGATACGTGGAGTGAACCAGAAAGTGTCCGCTCTCTTTCACCCAAATTTATTGCGGTGTTTTCAGTACTAATTTTCCTTCTTGCTTTGATTCCTATGCGGCATACAGTTCCGGTGCTTTTCCGCAAGCAGCAACCACCATTATCATCACATGATGAGGAAGAATGATTGCTAATTGAACCCGAATGGCTTATCAAAGAGGGGCTCTCGCCCCAATCACACAGACATAGTCTGTAGGTGATAGCCAATGGTAAAACCAATTAGACCACACACCCGTTTTGAAAAGGCAAGAATCATCGGTTCACGGGCTCTGCAAATCAGCATGGGAGCGCCACTTTATGCAACCGAAGAAGAGTTGCGAGTTAATTTCCGAGAGGAGTTAGTCTCACTTTATGGGGTTGATGAAGCCAACATTCGTTTCGTTCTTGACCCTCTCAAGATTGCAACTTTAGAGTATGAGAAGCATCTCATTCCAATTGATGTTGATCCACACTTGGATTGAACTCAATCATTAATCAAATTGAGATTAATACGGCGACAGCGTTGCCGCCACCAAGGCAAATTGTCACAATTCCCTTGCTTCCACCACGTGTTCTTAGGGCGTTGATTAGAGTCATTAGACAACGAGTCCCAGTTGAACCAAGTGGATGTCCAATAGCGATAGCGCCACCGTTAACATTGAATTTATCATCAGAAATTCCCAATTCTTTGGCAACCGCACAACTCGCTGCCGCGAAAGCTTCGTTGTGCTCAACAACATCAATATCAGAAATAGTCAGATTATTTCGCTCTAACAGCGTTCTAACTGCTGGAATCGGGGCCGTCATCACATCAGCCGGTGCAAGACCGGATGTCGTTTGATCTACAATCGAGGCTAGGATTTCCCAACCCTCTGCCTCTGCTCTATCACGGTTCACTACTAGTACCGCAGAAGCCCCATCAGAAATTTGACTTGCATTACCTGCAGTCACTTGCCCATCAGTATCGAAAACAGGTTTCAACTCACCTAAATCTGTTATACTCGTAGAAGCGCGTACTCCCTGGTCGCTCACTAATATCATTGTATTTCCGTCTCTGTCAACCCCTTGAACAGGAAAAGCCTCCCACTCCAACAACCCATTTTCCCAAGACTGGTGTGCTAGTTGATGTGAACGAACCGAATAATTATCGGAATCATCTCTTGAAATGTCAAAATCACACGCCACTTTCTCGCCTGTATTTCCCATGTGTTGGTCGTTATAGCCATCCCATAATCCATCATGAATCATGACACTTTTCATATCACCATATTCATCGCGTCCAATCTTTTGGCCGAAATGTGGTGAATTTGTCATAGATTCCATACCACCAGCGATTACAACTTCGTATTCGCCAGCGCGAATCGCTGAAGCGGCAATCATCACAGCTTTCAGACTTGAACCACATACTTTGTTGATGGTAGTACATGGTGTTGAATGTGGTAGCCCTGCTCCAATTGCAACCTGGCGAGCAGGTGCCTGCCCTGCACCTGCTTGGAGAACTTGTCCAAACAGAACTTCGTCAATAATGCCGGTGCTTGCATCAATGCCAGCCCGTTCTAGTAATTCTGTCACTGCTAAGGTTCCTAGTTCAGTAGCCGAGTAATTTTGCAAAGCACCTCGGAATTTCCCAACCGGAGTTCGGGCGACTGCACAGATGACCGGGTCTGCCATTGAGTAGCACTGCGAGGGTTCGCCCTTTCAATCATACCCTCAACTAGTCAAGCCTAATTTAGTCAAGCAAAACCATAGAATTCAGGTTGTTGTAACTCAGGCAACGCCTCTCTCTTGATGAGAATGGTGCGAACAGCCCAAAGGTCTCCAAAGACACGATACTGAAGTGTTGCTTCTAGGTAGTCAACTCCGGATGAACCGCCAGTGCCTACTCTGCGTCCAATCAGTCTCTCGACCATGCGTACATGGTGGGTTCGGAAAAGGACCAGTGATTCCTCAAGTTCAACAAGTGTGTCAATCAATATTCGTGGCCAAGCAAGGAGAGGTAGTTCTCGATATGATTCAATGAACAGCAAACCTGCTCGGGAGCGGGACACCACTCCATCTGGTTTGAGAAAATCGATTGCAGCAGCATGAGCATCAGTAAATCTCGCCGCTACCGCCTCAATATTGTCAACTCCGTGTTGACTCATTCTAGCAACCGCATCATCACCGATTTTTTTGTGAATAGCCAAATATTCATCAACAAACGCGCTTACTTTTTCCTCATCTCCAGTATCCCCTGCGAGCGACCCTTGAATTGGTGTTCGTAGCAACCAATTTGCCAATATATCGCCAAGTGCAGGCATTGCTGCTTCGGCTTCCAGTCTTTTCAGGACTTCAGCATCAGTTTCACCTCGCTCAGCCAATTTGCGGAAATGAGCGAGCGGGTCCATGCCTGCAACACGTTGTTTAGTTTCAAGACCCAGTAGAAGTTCAAGTTCCCGCATTTGATAGGATTCAAATCCAGACGCAGTTCCTAATCCATCGCGGAATGCTAAGAAATCTTGAGGAGTAAGAGTCTCCATTATTTTCCATTGGTTAGCCATATGGCGGAAAATTTCGATACATCGCTTGAGGTGGTGGACGATTCGCGGCACATCCTCTTCAGGAAGTGTGGTTTGGAGAAGTAAGGTTCTAGCGGCTCGTAACTCAATAAGAACAAGGCGAAACCAAAGTTCAAAGTTTTGGTGAACAATCACGAAATGTTGCTCGTCATTTGAAAGTTCATCATCATCTCCTTGTAGGCTTAATAGCTCGTGGAGGCTGAGATAATCTGCGTAGGTCTTACTTCCGGCCATAACTCTCGGTTGGGGGTGAGGTTTAACGAATTGTCGTTAGTTTACTTTGGTTATGAAGATGGAAAAATGTGTTAACTCTACCCGTGTTTTGGGTGGTAGAAGCGTTATGCTCATTTAGTGGACCTATCAGCCATTCCTAATGGCAGGTAGCGGCGAGCAGTTGGCGGAGTGGCTCTCCGCGTACAATCCTGATGAGATTACCATCGGTGTAGTCGCGTCTCATTCGGCCTTACAAATTCTTCACGGCGCTCGGACTGAAGGTTTCAGAACGCTAGGCATTGCTGTTGGTGAAGGCCGTCGTAAGGTGTTCAAAGCATTCCCAGGAGCCGAGCCTGATGAATGGCTAATGTTAGATAATTATAATCAGATGTTAGACAAAGCAGAATGGTTCAGAGAACGCAATGTAATCATAATTCCACACGGCTCTTTGGTGGAATATCTTGGTCCAGATAATTTCATTGATTTACAAGTTCCAACTTTTGGTAACCGTCGCATCTTGAAGTGGGAAGCAGGTAGAGATACTCAGCGTGAATGGTTAGAAATGGGTGGCTGCACAATGCCAAAAACCATTGATGACCCACACGATATTGATGGTCCAGTTATCGTAAAATACGCTGGCGCCAAAGGCGGCAGAGGATATTTCGTCGCCAGAAATTTCAGAGATTTCCGGCGAAATGTCGATTTGGAAGAGGATTTCACAATCCAGGAATACATCTTGGGAACTCGCTACTACATGCAATTCTTTTACGATCCAATTTGTGATGATGGTTACCAAGTTGAAGGCATGATGTCAAGAGAAGGTCAAGAAATTGGGCGTCTAGAATTGCTGACAATTGACCGGCGCGACGAAGCAAATGTTGACGAGTTCTACAAACTAGGTTCACTCAGAGATTTGAGAGATATGGGTTTGGAACCGTCATTCGTGGTTACAGGTAATACCGAGGTGGTTTTGCGAGAGTCACTTTTGCCCGAAGCATTCCGTTTAGGGGAAGGGGCGGTTGCTTCATCCCTTGAGTTAGAGGAAGGAGCACGGGGAATGATAGGCCCATTCTGCCTTGAGTGCATTGTAACTGACAAATTAGAATTCAGAGTATTCGAAGTATCTGCTAGAATTGTGGCGGGTAGTAACGTCAGCATTGGCGGCTCGCCATACATGAACATTAACGAGGATGACATGAGCGTAGGTCGCCGTATTGCAAGATGCATTCGCAAGGCTGCTGATAAGAATAGATTACACGAAATCCTCTCTTGAAAATTCATCTGCCTTCTAGCTTCATGGTTTGAGGAGGTTGTGGTCATTGAGAATTTGCACGTTTCCAGGTGGTAAGGCGGCCAACACATCGTCTTGAACTAGGCCGGTA
>CBFHYB010000059.1:0-9104 GCA_965659915.1 Candidatus Thalassarchaeaceae archaeon | reverse complement strand
GAAATCTCACCAATTACTTCTCGTGGTTTGAATGGTTTTGAGAGCAAACTTTCTTTGCAAGAAATTAGCGGTCTAGAAATCCCCCCAATTAATCTTGAGAGGGCCCCGCTTTTCCCCCACTTTCCCCAAATTGTCTCTCTTAATTCAGTCAACAATTCAACATTCTCTGGATATTCTCTAGGCGTTCTCTCGCCATCAATAACTTCCGCAAGTGGGAGTAACTGGATCTTGTCAAAATGTGGTGCCAAATCACGAATTTCTCTTGTAATAAACGACTCACCAGGGTGATATGGCCAACGGTCTGTGAGATAAAGTAGTACAGCCAATAAATCACCTCCGCCAACCTTTGTTTAACCACTGCTCAACCTCTCCGATGTGTTCGGGGGTTTTGAGTCCAACCACTTCTTCAGGGTCAGCAATTGCGATTCCCTCTACCCCAAGGCCAGCCTCAAGGCAACCCTTTGTCATCTCATTTGGGAATCCCAACTCCCCAGAATTTGTGTTGTATCGTTTCTTTCCTTCGTCGTAAAGTTTTGAATGTAATTCTCCCAACACTGTTTCTAAAGCTTGTTTACTACTCCAGTAGCCACCAACATTTGTTTCACCAAAATCAGGCATCACAGCATTGTCTAGATAGGTTTCTATTGAACCAACAACCCCACCCATTTCATCTCTGATTAATGGCGCGTATGGGTTTTTCCGGAGAGTTGTTGGTAAGGTGAATCCTGCCCCCGAATTCAAATGATGTGCTAAAGCACCCGCCATCGTTGTCGTTCTGATCAAAGGTTGAGTGCCAAATGATACATACACCTGTTCAATTGGAGATAATAATTCATCAATAATACAATGCACAGCATTTCCTGTACCCAACGCTTCATGTTGGGTAACAATTTTTACACCCAAACCGGTCAAAACTTCATCATAATCAGCTTCTCTTCCAGGTGGGATAACAACTAATATTTGTGAGAAATTTAGATTTGAATTAAGTAATTGTTGAATTACCAATTTAGTTGAAGGAATCCCATTCAAAGGTAAGAGTGGTTTATGGGTTGTAATTCCTTGTTTTAGCATTCGACTACCAACCCCACCACACAACAATACCGCTGCTAGAGGTGGCGTTGAATTACCAAGCGTGGGCATCATATCACCAACATCCACAATTGATGCAGCACGACCAGCAGAGCATTCCTTGATTCTATCATTACCTAATGAAGAGAGGTCAACATCTCTGTCAGTTAGTAATAGTAAGTTACCACCAAATCCGGCCCCCATCACTTTAATCCCATGAACACCCACAATCTTTCTTGCTTTGTCTGCAAATTGATTCATTTCTGCAGTCCTTATACCATACAATTCACCAGCATCAACCCATGCTTCATTCATAATAATGCCAATTTGGTCAGCAGTACAGTTACCACTTGTTAGTAGCGATTGCATACGTTTACTCCGATCTAATTCACGCATAGCAAATCTAAATCTATTTGCCACTTTGATTTCAAAATTAATATCAAAAAGGGCGGGATACATTTTTTCAAACACCCCACAATCATTTGGCCAGCGATTGACAATTTCTTCTCGAGACATTTTTTCAGGCAATTCCATTGCAACATTCCCCCAATTATCTTGCCAATTTTTGGGAACGAGTCGCGGGATAATTTCTCGTGCAACGAAAGCGAGCTCGTTGAAAGCCCGCTTAATCTCACTTCCTTTTTTTGATGGATGTGTAAACAGCGTAGCAAATTTCACACCACTCATTTCCTTGGGTAATTGAATTGCTTGTTGTGAAAAGGGATTGAAAGTCAATCTCAAAACAGAATCTTCACAACTGTACATCATCGTGGCATGGTCCATCATTCCCCCTCTTGTACCACAAAACCATTCAGCCTCAGCAGTAGTGTAAGTCATAACTTCAGCATCCGTATCAAGTTGATTTGATAATCGAATAGCAAACATCCCACAAATTGCTAATGCAGAGGACGAAGAAGAACCAGAATCAGGTGGTATAGAAGAAGTGATTGACATGTTGAACCCATATTTCACATCTTCAAACATCTGTGTATGTCTAACAGACCCCATCACATAATTCGACCAATGCGGCGTAGGTTCCCCCAACAACTCAAGCCATGCCAACCAATTTTCACCACTAGGGATATTTTCTCCCAATTCTTGTTCCCATGGTTCAAACACTTCACCCATTGAATTACAGGAAATAACCCCATCATCTCGCGGCCCAATAACAGCGGTCATAATTTGTGAATCACTTGCCATCACAACAAGTTCTGATGTAAATCCAGACCAATAATCAGTGTGATCAGCAGCCAAACAAATTCTAGCAGGAACTTGTATTACCCAAACAGGGCCAATACCATACAATTCTTCATATCGTTGTACTGCGTCCACAATACTCTTATTTTTTCCTTTGAACAGATGGATTATTGTCGTGGAGTTTCTTGCTCCAATCATTGCATCACACCTCTCATTGCATTGAGAGCTTCATCAATCATATTTTCAACAGACCGTGTAGGGGACCAATCAACATAGGACATGATTTCAGAGTTATCAACACTACCAGATAATTCATAATTAGCAGGTTCAATTGTTTCTGTTTTACAATCAGTTCCTGTTGTAAATAATTCAGCAAGTTTGGCGACGGTGATGGAAGACCCCCCGCCAACAGGAAGAAAAACATCATTTTCAGGTACATGAATTGATGAGAGTTTGACCAATAAGGAAACCAAATTTTCAACATGAATCAAATCTTTAGTTGCTAAACCATCACCCATTATACTTAACACACCTTTTTCATGAAATTGTTTTGCAAAAACACCAACAACCCCGCGAGGTAAACCATCTTGTCCAACTCCTTGAACACTTGAACAACGTAAGGCCGTAACCCGATGTTTTGATGATGTGAAAATATCTTCCATCTCAACTTTCCCCCGCCCATAATCATCAATCGGATTCAATGGAGATTTACTAGTAAAAACACGCAACCCATTTGGATAAACTCTAATTGAAGATAGTGCAATAATGTGAACTGTTTGCATGGATTCAGTAATCACAACCAACCGTTCAGCAAGTTTTCTCGCGTTCCCCCTAATTTCTCCACTATTTTCATCAAAATTGCTTGGTGTTGGGTTTGCTAAATGGATAATAGTATTGCAATTATTTCCATCAATCATTGTTCGTACTTCTTCATTTGTTGAATTTCTTAAGTCTATTTTAAACCCAATATCACCAAGCGCATTCATCAGATGAGAACCGATGAATCCGGTTGCCCCGGTAACGCCAATCATAATCTCACATCAATCAAGGCCAAGAGCAACAACACATTCTTCAATATGCTGTGCTAACTCATCATTAGAAAATACTAATCCACTACTTGAATTATAATCTTGGAGTTCTATTTTTGATAAACCTGCACCTGGTTTCCAGTTTCCGACAGGCGGGGCGACAACATAGTGAGAATCAGATTCCCACAATCTCCCAATTTCATCACTAGTTACTAGATCTTCATGCAACTTTTCAGCACGAATAAGTCCCCGAACATCAACATCAAAACCAGATGCTGCAAACGACATCCCCTTCATGACATCTACAAGTTGTTTAAGGCTAAATGACTTCATTTTTAACACGAATATTTCTCCACCTGAACAGATATCAACAGCATCCAGAACCAATGTAGCCGCATCTGGAATAGGCATAGCAAAGCGGGTTATTCTTTCATCGGAAATCCAAATTTCCCCTCTTTCCCGGATTCCCTTAATCATTGCAGGAATAACTGATCCCCTGCTTCCGAGAACATTACCAAAGCGCACGCACGCGCAATTAGTATCACCAGTTAAATTTCCATCAATAGTCAATTTCTCTGCAACATATTTGGTTGCCCCCATTGTTGAGGTGGGTGCAACAGCCTTGTCAGTCGAAATAGTCATCATCACATCGACGCCATTTTCTTTAGCCATATCAACAACATTTTGAGTTCCCAAAATATTAGTTTTCACCGCTTCTGTTGGATTTTGTTCACAAATGAGTACATGCTTTAGCGCAGCGGCATGAATAACAATGTCAATTCCACCAACAAAAGCCCTAGCTAAAGCCTCCCTATCTCGAACATTTCCAATGATGAAAGTGATGTTATCGTGCTTTGCTAATTCTTGCTGGAAATAGAAGTGTTTAGAGTCATCACGTGAGAAAATCACCACATGAGACGGGTTGCGTTGCAACAATTGTCGGACTATTTCAGAGCCTATTGACCCCGTGCCACCAGTCACCAAGACTCGACTTCCCTCTATACGCACCTAACCGCCCTCTAAATCATTGAGTTTGGATATTAGTTATGGAGATAACCCACCGATAAACCCTTGGCGACGCCTTCATGACCCTTGGGCGTGCCGATGCGAACGAGGGAGAGCCATGAGTGACGCCGCTGAATTGCAACGATTGTCCCGTCTCGTAGAGATGTATAGGCAACAATTAACCGCTTTAGGTGAACAAATTGAACGGCTAAGTCAAGCCTCTGTTGAACACCAAGAGGTAATACAAGCTCTTGAATCCCTTGACGATGAATCATCACCAAAAATCATGATACCATTAGGTTCAGGGACACAATTACTGGTTGACCAACCAAATAATCCAGGTGTAGTTGTTGATATCGGAAGCGGGATTCAGGCAGAAAAAAGTGTATCAGAAGCAATTGAAATTTTAAAGAAAAGAGTTTCCGATATTGAAGAATTAATATCGACATTACAGACAGAATTCAATGATACGGAATTGAAAGTAAAGGATTTAGCAGCCAAATTCACAAATGATGCAGAGGTATTACAGACTGAAGAAAAGGAACAACCACTCGAAGAAGAGGCGGAGGAACCAACACCTTCCAAACCAATTCCAAAGCGCCGAAAGAGAAGCGCATCGGGTGAATTGACATTAGACGATTGAAGTGATTTGATGGGATTCTTTGATAGATTTCGCAAACGCGTGAAAGAGGTTGCAGATGACACCGACATCGATTCATTAACTGTTGATGAAGAATCCGAAGAAGCACAGGAAGCAATTGCAAAACGTCAACAAATCAAAGAAGAGCAAGAGGCACAATCAGAAGTCCCCCAAGTTGAAGCAACGACTTCAATCAACGATGATTGGGAAGATGTTGAAGAAATTGAAGCAATATCTGAAACCCTAGAAGAAGAGGATGAGTGGGATGATTGGGATGATGAACCTATACTAGAACCGATATCTCCATCACTTGATAAAAAACAACGAAAACGCCTCGAAAAAGAAGCAAAAGAAGCGATTAAAGAACGCCAACGCCTCAAAAAAGAAGGCTTTGATGTCGATCAAGATGTTCGACCCGACGGCTCAAAAATAGACTTGCAAATAATGCGTTCTACAACTGGTAGAAAATTGGTTGAGGTGAAGAGCGCTCCTCGCGGTTCCACAGGCCCAACAGCCGTTGAGACCGATACTGGAAAAACCATTGAAATTGACCTTGGTGGCGGAGTTGTAGAAAGTGGTGGTAAAATCATCAAAGGTGGGGTGGCACTTGACACCATGCTCGAAGAACTAGAACTCGTGATGTTAGAAGCAGATATGGGCCGAGCATCAATTGAAGAGGTGATTACAGCTCTTCGTAATGAGTTAGTCGGCAATCGTTTGCGTAAAGGTGCAGACCTTTCTAAAGTCGTAGAAGCGTCCCTAAAAAGAGCACTGCGCACACTTCTATCTGCAGGCTATTGGGACTTTGATGCAACAGTTGATTCGTTACTGGAATCAGGCGATTTACCTGTTGTAATCATGATGGTTGGAGTAAATGGAACGGGCAAAACAACCACTACTGCAAAAATTGCTCACCGCTTGAAAAATAAAGACAGAAAAGTGGTGTTAGCGGCATCTGATACTTTCAGGGCCGGAGCAATTGATCAGTTGGAAACACATGCTAAGCGCCTTAACATTCGATGTGTCAGTAGTCAGCGTGGTGGAGATGCAGCAGCAATTGCCCGCGATGCTATTGAGCACGCCAAAGCCAGAAAAATGGATGTTGTCATAGTTGATACCGCTGGAAGAATGCAAAACAAATCCAATTTAATGGAGGAATTACGCAAAGTTCACCGCGTAACAAAACCACACCTAGTGTTGTTTGTAGGTGATGCTTTGGCTGGTAATGACGCTGTTGAACAAGCCAAAGAGTTTCAAAGAATGCTCAAGTTTGATGGAGCAGTATTGTGTAAGTTAGATACTGATGCAAAAGGTGGTGCTGCCCTTTCAATTGCTCATGCCACAGATAAGCCAATTGTTTTGGCTGGTATTGGTCAAGAATATGATGATTTGAAACAATTTGACCCTGATTGGTTGATTGAAGAAGTTTTTACATAAGTGCACATTAGTATATTTTGAAGGTGATTAATAATGACTGATGAATTTCTACAAAGCGAGGAAAGCCAACAATTCTTTGGATTAATCCAAATGTTACAACGCTCAGCCTTAGTCGCTCTTGGTAAAATGCCAGACCATGAAGGCAATCATTCAGTAAACGTCGCAGAAGCAAAGGCTGCCATCGATTTGATTGCAGTCATTCAGAAGCGAACCGAAGGCAATATTGACGAAATGGAAACCAATTTATTGAGGGGAATAGTCACTGAAATGCGCATGCTATTTGTTCAAGCCCCAAAAGATATCTCCACCAAAGAAGCCGAAGAAAAGGATGCTGAAGAATTGAAAAAGACATTCACAGAACCATCAGAAGCACCCGCAGAAGTACTTACGGATGAAGCCAAATCAGAAGAGGAATGAACCGTTCCTTTGATGTGCACAACAATTGTGGCCCGTAATGGAGGGGAGCCAATGGTCCGAGTTACTGAGGTCACTGATGAAGAAGCCCCCCTTGCTTTGCTAGTTGATAATAATGAGATGGCCCTGTATCGCATGAATGAGATATTTCGTCAAAGAGATTATCGTGTAATTGAATGCCAAAATGGGGATAAAGCAGTTGATATTTTCATCACAGAGAAACCAGATTTAGTAATCATCTCATTAGATATCCCAGGACTTGATGGTCACGTAGCGGCTCTTGAAATGAGAGAATCTAGAAGTGATGCAAGAATCATTTTCACTACACCTAGAAATAAATTAGAGTTAGCTGAAGATGCAGCATTTAGTGCCGGTGCTGTTGCTTTACTTCAAAAACCAATTACTCAATCATCCATGGATGAGGTATGGGATTTGGTTATGGGAGACATACCAGATGCACCAGGGGTTGAAGACCTTGACCAGTTGTATCCAGAAGTTGATGAAGATGTTGAGGTAACTGTTGAACTAGAAGGATTACCTGAGCCACCCCCACCCTCAGCATTACCTGCATTAGGTCCACCCCCAAAGAGAAAAAAGAAAGGAAAAGGATTGTTGATGTTGGCGATATTATTGTTCTTAGGCTCAGCCGGAGCAATCGGCTATGGGTTGTACACGATGGGTTATATCCCAGTGTAATCAGAATTTAGGTTCATTCAACAACGGTTGTTGATTTGATTCAAGTTGCGGTTGATGAGTCCCCGCGGGGTTATTCAGTACATTGAGTGGAACTAATTGAACAGGGACATAAGGCACAACAACCGAACCAACAGGAGCATCTGTTGAAGTTTCTACTTTATGTGAGACACTACTCAGCAACCCAGGGTCACAAGCGGCAATCCTTGCATCTAGTTGACTGTGAATCCAAACTTGCCATCCAGCCACCAAAATAAGTCCAACAGTGATAGCAGCGGCAACCAACCACAGCACAAACTCATCACCGCCCATGAGAATTGAAGGAGCCTAGACTACTGTCAATGTTCCGCTTCAAAGACCACTACGCTGAAGCAAAGCATTCCACGAAACATCTGCGTACGATTTCGCCGCCTCAGCAGGGTTGTCAGCGCGGTGAATACCGCTTCCAACAATGATTCCATCAGAACCAGCTAACACCGCTTCAGTCGGGTCACCATAACGCTGACCAAGTTCAGCATCACCAGTAACAAGATTCACACCCGGCGTCCAAATCATTTTGACTTCACCAACCTTGCTACGTAATTCAGCCAACTCATTTGCTCGTGATCCGTTACCAATGAATCCAAAGCAAGCGGGATGCTCTTTTCCAGCATTAACAACAGCATCTGTATATCCTGGTATCTCCAAAAGATTGCCAGCACTACTCATTTGGGCCAGTAAGAGAACACCACCAAGCCGCCCAACATTTGACCACCCCTCAGCCATCCCATCAAGCACAGATGGCCCAGATATTAGGTGAGCAGTCATCAAGTCAGCCCAAGAGCGAGAGTCATACACCCCACCCATTTGGTCACGAGCAATTTTACCAATATCACCATGTTTTCTATCTTCAAAAATCAACATATCAGCATCTTTTGCCTTTTCACAAAACTCAGACCAACTTTCTGCCGACCAATCTTCTACCAAATCAACATGAGTTTTGAGCGCCGCCACGTGAGGGCTAACACCCTCAAGCAATTCAGTTAGGCCAGCCATAGTGTAACGATCAGCTGCTAATACCACCATACTTTGTTTGTCAACTACAGTTTCCATCCACCTTCTAGCCAATGGATTTGGGTTAGCATTCCACCGCTCACCCCACACTTCGCTAGGTTGCATCAAGCGGGTGGGCAGGGCGGCATCCCTCAAAGTTTCCTCATGCCCAGTTATTGTCACTAATCGGAGGAATTGAGTCAATTATTGATTCACTAGGGTTACGAAAAGTCATGTTCAACTCTTGTTTTGCTGGTGTTGCATCAAAAGTGCAGTGGCGTTTCAGAGAGGAGCGAGCCCATTTCACACTCATCTTAGGGTGGAATAGCGCCGCAACCATACAAATAGAGTATGGAAGTACCCCTTTTGGCCATTTTCTTTCAGGGTAAGCAGTTCGTAAAATTTCAGCCACGTCCTTCATCCACATATCACCACCAATTACCAAATATCTACCACAAGGCTCACCTTCAGTCAGCGCCCGAACATGTGATTCAGCGACATCACGAACATCTACAATGTTGATATGAACGGGGAGTGATTTTGGCATTGTGCGCTTATACAACGCTTCCACATACGAAAGACTCCCGCCC
>CBFHYB010000058.1:0-9208 GCA_965659915.1 Candidatus Thalassarchaeaceae archaeon | reverse complement strand
GAACCTTTTGTTTCAGAGGGGACTCCTGCAAAGGATTCAAACCCTGTTCAAATTGTTTAACATTGAAGCAAAGGGTTAGTGCATAACACCCTTTGATTCAGAATTGGTGAATGAATGGGCTTTCAGTGGGCCGAAGTAAACGCTACCCTAGTGTTCAAAATGAAATAGAGAGGTCCCATTCATTTTCTGCTCAGACAAAAAGAAATACCCACTCTCTATCCCAATAACATGGCGGATGAGAAAGATAAGTTAATTCAGGAATTATCAGATAGAATCAGTGAATTGGAAGAAACTGAAGAAAGTAGAACTATTATCCATGGTAGAGTGTTCGATAAGGAAAAAGCGAGAAAATATAACCGGATGCAATGGATTGGCGCCGTAATTTTGTTGTTCATAATGTACCTAGTCTTTAACCAATGACTACCCAATATTTCATTGGGAAGAAAGCGAACCACCAATTTCAACAATTGAGGAAATGAGTTCATCTATGACTTTTTCATTTACGCGTGGATTGGCGATAACAGCACGGAGAATCGGACGACCATCTATGTGTGATGATGACACCATGAATTTGCCACTGGAAATTAATTCATTCCGAATTCCCATAGTGATGGAATCTTCTTGTGATTCATTTATTCCATAGCCAACATAGCGGATACACACATTTGTCATGGAAGGTTCAACGACTAATTCAAGGCGCGTGTGTTCCTTTACCTTGGTAGCTAGATATTCAGCTAGGGAGAAGTATCTCTCAATGTGGGACGCCCAACCTTCGTTACCCTTTGCCCGCCAGGCAAGCCATAGTTTTAGGGCGTCTACCCGCCTTCCACATTGCAAACTCATGTTCCCTAGATCAACATTTTCTGCACTATCTAAAAGAAGATAATGGGCTTTTTGGGTATGTACGCAAACTTTCCTCAAAGTACCACTATTTTTGACAAGGAAAACCGAACAACATAGTTGGATTCCCATCATTTTATGTGGGCACCAACAAATAGAATCTGCGAGGTCTATTCCATGCAATAGGGAGCGTGTTTTCGGTGAAAGAAGAGTAGCCCCACCCCAAGCAGCATCTACATGAAGCCAGAGTTTTTCTTGATGGCAAATTTCAGCAAGTTCAATCATTGGATCTATGCCACCTCTGACTGTAGTTCCTGCTGTAGCAATAACACAGAAGGGGAAGTTCCCTGCTCTTTTTTCAGCACCAATTGCTTCTTGCAATTCATCAGGAATCATCGCTCCATACTCATCTGTAGAAATTGTAATGAGATTGTCTAATCCAATACCAAGTACATTTGCTGCCATAGCGGTAGAATAATGGGCATCATCAGAAATGAATGCGACTAGCTGTTTTCCACCTAAACCAACACGTTGAGCATCAGGGAATTTTCGGTCACGCGCGCACATTAATCCGAGGAGATTTCCGTAGGAGCCACCGGTAGTGAAAATTCCTTCACCAGCCTTGTAACCAACCAATTTCAACATAGTGTCTATCATTTCATTCTCAATTAAAGTCGCCATCGGAGCGAGTTCAAAAGTGTACATTGAGGTGTTAGTAAGCGCAGTAATGAATTCTCCAGCCAAGGATGCGACATCGGTGCCACCCCATAATGGATTCATGAAGTGAGGATGGCTGGTTTTTACTGATTCTTCTAGATAATCATCAATGTCAGAAAGCATAGTATCAACATCAATTCCAGTTCTTCCAACTGCCAATTCCAGTTTATTTTTCAATTCTTGAGGAGACCTAGATTTTGTTACTGGTGAAGTTGAATCGGTAGATTCGCCGAGATAGCGCCAAACACGGGCAAAGACACCTTGGAGCAACCTCTCATCAAAGTCGGAGAGTACATCGCTGTCGCCCGCCATCAAATCTCCAGTCCGGTGCTACAGCAACAAGGGCTTCAATGATTGCCTAAAGTCGTTCCATTTCGTGTCGGTGTGCGTCCACCGAACAAATCGCCGCCATGTGAACTACTTCTCGAACTCCATCACCTTGTTGAAGGATTTGTACTGGTTTTGCCATTCCTTCAAGAATGGGGCCAGTCATCTCTGCATCCCCAAGATGGTCAAGTAATTTGTATGCGATATTTGCCGCTGCAAGATTGGGGCAAATGAGGACATTTGCCGCGCCATCAAATTCCATGAATGGATATTGTTTCTGAATATCCTCTAGAAGAGCAGTATCAGCTTGCATAGGTCCATCAATCAAGATGCTTGGATCTAATTCGCGAGCGATATCAATTGCATCCTCAAGTCGAGTTGAGCGTAGCCCACGACTTGAGCCAAAATTAGAGAAAGATAGGAGCGCTACTTTCGGTTTAATTCCAAAGCGCTTCGCCACGCGTGCTGTTTGAACACATATTTCAGCCAAAGTTCGAGCATCTGGATAGACATTTACAGTTGCATCGCCAATGAACAACAATTTACCATTGACAGCCATCATGTACATTCCAACAACTCGGTGCGCTTCTTTTGAGGTTCCAATCACCTCTAGACAAGGCTTGAGAAATGTTGGGTAGGCACGAGTCAAACCACCAACAAAACCGTCAGCGTCTCCTACTTCAACCATCATCGCACCAAAGTAAGTACGAGATTTCAGTATTCTCTGGGCATCAATAACAGTCAACCCTTTACGACTTCGCATCTCAAATAATGCGTCACGATAGGACCCCTTTCGTCGAGGGTCATGAATGGGGTTAATCACCTCACATTCAAAATCAAGGTTGTATTCTTCCTTGAGAGCATCAATAACATCAGGGCGACCCAAAAGAATGGGAGTACAAACATTCTCATGAGCCAACTCATATGCAGCCCGCAAGATGTGAGGGTCATCACCTTCAGGGAAAACAATTCTCTTGAGAGAAGATTTGGCGCGATTCATAACAGTGCGCATTACTGAATGAGTTAATCCTAACCGTGCTTCAAGTTCTTCTTGATACGATGTCATGTTAAATATTGATTTTGGAATTCCCGCAACACCATCTTCAACGGCTGCTTTCGCAACTGCTGAGGCCACGCTTACGAGTACGCGTCTGTCAAACGGTTTTGGAATGATGTAGTCCTTTCCGAAGGAAATGAAATCAAGGTCGTAGGCTTGGCTGACTTCCTCAGGTACGGCTTCTTTAGCCAAGTCGGCAAGTGCGCGGGTTGCAGCCATTCTCATATTTGGAGTAATTTTTGTAGCCATGCAGTCAAGTGCGCCACGGAAAATATACGGAAACCCTAGAACATTGTTTACTTGATTGGGGAAATCCGAGCGCCCGCTAGCAACGATTGCATCAGGGCGGGCCGCCAAAGCGATATCTGGCATGATTTCAGGATCAGGGTTCGCTAATGCGAAAATTATCGGTTTTTCAGCCATTGCACGGAGCATATCTGGACTAACAATATCTCCTTTTGAAAGACCTAGGAATATATCGGCACCGGCCATCGCGGAGGAAAGGTCTCCTTCGTCTATATCACGAGAGAATCTTTCTTTTTCAGCAGATAGTTTACCAGCCTCAGACCGCTTTTTGGTGATGATTCCTTTGGAATCAATCATCTTGATATTGTCAATATTTACTCCGAGTTGTAACCAGTGGTCAGCACAAGAAATCGCTGATGCACCAGCCCCAGATATTACCACTTTCACTTGTGAAATTTCTTTGCCAACTAATTCAAGAGAATTTAGCATGGCTGCTCCAGATATGATTGCGGTGCCATGTTGATCGTCATGCATTACTGGAATATCTAATTCTTCTTTCAAACGGCGCTCAATTTCAAAGCACTCAGGGGCCTTGATGTCTTCTAGATTAATACCACCAAATGTTGGTGCAATTCGTTTCACCGTTTCAACAAATTTGTCCACGTCTGTTTCATCGATTTCAATATCAAACACGTCGATATCAGCAAATGCCTTGAACAATAATCCCTTACCTTCCATAACTGGTTTACTAGCTAGAGCACCAATATTTCCTAATCCAAGTACCGCGGTACCGTTGGTGATAACAGCCACAAGATTTCCTTTAGCGGTATATCGATAGGCATTATTCAGATTTTTTTCAATCTCTAAACATGGATAGGCAACTCCTGGCGAATAAGCGAGCGAGAGGTCGCGCTGTGTCGCGTGCGGCTTGGTGGGGATGGTCTTCATTTTTCCAAAGGGCTTTGCTGAGTGATAATCCAACGCATCTTGGCGGATTTTTTTCTCTTTCACGGGATGCTCATCTCCGATGTCGTTTTGAATCGGCCCCACTACTATGATATTTGCATTGCCCAACCCTTTGAGTCAAATTTTAGATTAAAACTCCTCATGTATACGAAGTATACAGGTGGTCCATGAAGCCATTTCCTTCATAAGTAATGCAGAAAGCGTTGCACCTATGGTTCAAAGTCATAGAACGACAGTCCCCCTTTTTCTTGTCGGGTTGATGCTAATCGCATCGTTGACCCCTGTTTTGCAATTAGGGACAGTGGTAAATCCCCGAAATGCTGTTGAATGGGGTTCAGGAGGATTCAATGATACTGGCTGGATAAGTCTCGATGCTGTTGGTGCAGATCCAGCAAGTGGAGTGCTCGCTGAAGGGGATTTACATCTCACACTAGCACCTGGTGCAATCGTAGAGAATTTGTCATTTGAAGTTCGAGTTAATGGTGCAAATGGTACTTGGGTGGAACAACCTCAACTCTCATTTGTTGATACTCAAACACAAATCATGGATTGGAGGGGATTAGGCGGTTTTGGTCAACAGAATGACTTGATGGGCGCAGATCCTTACTCTTCTCGTCTAACTCCTAATGCTAATGCTGGTGCATCTTGGTTACTTCCCGGTGATGCTGAAGTTACTGATTTGGTTGTTGAGGCATTGAGGCCCGCTGATGCATATGTGACTTTCACACCACTCACTCTTGATGTAAGTGATACGGCACTTCATCCGGAAGATGGGCGCTTGTATCTATTGATTAATGAGACATTAGTCCAACTTGATGCAACCAATGACCCACCGGTTATTGAGTTGGCAGAGAACATTACTGGAGCAAGTACAATGGTTGTTGATACCATCAATGATATGCTTCTAGTTTCGATTGAGGATGATGTAACAACATTCCGTGCCTGGTCGTTAACAGATTCAACAGAGTTGTTTGGACCTTTCTCCATAGAAGGTGGTCTCACAACTGGTCAGCATGTAACTTCGATGATGACTGATTCAGGGGGATCAGTTTGGGCAGGAACAAACGAGGCAGATTTGATAGCTGCTGGTGTTAACATTACGAGCAACCCCTCAGCTGGTTCTGATGCTGTTACAGATATGTTAGAGGTCGGCGGTGTGGTCTACCTTGGGACAGATGGTGGCGGAGTGATGCGCTACGACACATCGAGTAGTCAATGGCTTTCCTCTTGGGATACTCAAAACTCGTTACCAAGTGACAGTGTAGCCCAATTAGAATTGATGAATGGTATCCTAATGATTGGATTAACAGATGCTGGGATCGTGCGTTACAATGTAGCAACTAGTTCATGGCTAGCCACTTGGACAGATGCAAATTGGCTTGATTCAAATGATGTTCGCGGAATGGCTCAAAGTGGCGAATGGTTACACATTTTGGCTGGTGACACGCTTCATTTTTACAACATGACTATGGGTGCATTTTCTACTAGTAAGGCACTACAAGATATTGGTTTAGTGCGCGATGGAGTAGATTTGATTACTTGGCCAAACGGTGGCGTTAGGTCACCAGGGGTAGACACTATTCTTGTTGGAGATGGGGGTGGAAGTTTCGCACTTATCGAACCAGCGACACCACCGACTCACGCTTCTACAATGTTACTAGCTTCTGGGCCAACTAGCACAGTAATGCATGATGCATTGGAGGTAAACAACGTGGTCTGGGTTGCTGGAAATGGAGTAATTGATCGATTTGATAAACAATTGAATCATTGGTTAACACCAATCGAAACCGGTACAATCAATCAGGCATTAGAAACCGATGGTAATTCGGTTTGGGTAGCAACTAGTGATCATGGAATCTATAATTTCGCGTTTAATGGAAGCCAAATAGCTCATCTAATGATTAGTGATAATCTAAACTCAAATGATGCTGATTATCTAGCCTTTGATGTAACTACTGATACAATCGTAGTCGGTCATTCAAACGCTGGCGTAACTCTAGTTGACGCTGTCAACCAAACCGTTTCCTCGTCGTGGTCGTCTGGTCGGTCTGATGCCTTCACGAACAATATCAGGGGGGTTGCAGCTCGTTCTGCTATCGCTTACATAGCATCAAATCAAGGTGTCCTTCGCATTGATATTACCAATGACACATTGTTATCCTCTTGGCGCTCAACAGGGATGGATAATGTAGCATATATGCCTGTAGAAACCGATGGTAACCATATGTACCTAGGGTTGTACGGTTATGGCGTACTCATCTTTGACCGCGTATCGGGTGATGTAATTGATACATGGCGAGCAGGTCGGGGTGCGAATGGTATCTCAAACAACAATGTATACTCGTTACACCGTGATAGTGGTGGTTCAATGTGGGTCGGTACTGCTGATGGTGCTGACCGATACAACGGAGTTTCATGGACTCACATCCAAGCACAAGGAGGATTCAATCCTTCAAACTTTTACGATTTAGATTCCGATACAAACTATCTGTATGCTGGAACAAATGCAGGTGCTTGTCAATATCGTCTTTCAGATTTACATGAAGAGAATTGCTGGAATTACTACACCAATCCAGATGGTTTACCATCTTCATGGGTATACGCAGTATCCATTCTCAGCAATGGCAATCTCTACGCTGGAACCAATTTTGGTGCAGGAATCATTGATGTTGTAAACGACACCGTAGTGGATGTCTGGGTAGCAGGTGAAGCCACTTGGAATGCACCTACATACGAATACAATGATGTTGCATACATCGGTTTGAACGGCATGGGTGTCGCTCGTTATGACAGAATTAACGATGTTTGGCTTCAAGAATGGGATTCTTCAAATTCAAATAATCTAGTAACCGATAATGATGTGACGACTCTAATTCCAGACCGCCTCCCTCATCGAATATGGATTGGTGGCGATTTTGGACTACGCCTAATTGATCTTGTTAATGAAACAGTGGAAGAAACTTTCAGCAGAGCGAATGGTCAAAATGCCCCTGGTGAACTCGTTATAATTGGCAATGTGCTATACTATTCAGAAGCAAGGGCAGGAACTCAATCAAACGATAATATCTATCGTTACGACATTGATAATATGACTGCGCTGTCATCCTTGGATGCAGGTCAACAGATTAGTCAATCAGGTTTAGTTTATGGAATTGGAGAAGGACCTGACGGAATGTTGTGGATTGGTGTTACTCCATCCAGTTGGTTCGGTTTAGATGCTGGAAGCGTCGTGCGCTGGGACCATGCAAACAATACTTGGGGTAATGCTCTAGATGCCACAGGTTCAATTCTGCGGGTCAATTCTGTATACGCTGGTGAATGTGAACCACTCAACACCTCCGCTTGTCACATCTTTGCATCTTATGGTGAAAAGGTACATCGCCACTTTGACTACAATGGAAATCTCCTCAATGAGTGGGACGATACTGTGTTACAGGGTCCTATTCGTTCAATTGATTTGTATCAAGGATTAATCCACTTTGCAACATATGATGGAATTGCTAGATACGACATGTATAACGATACTTGGGCTACTACTCTTACAGCGGACAATGGTGGCCTGCCTTCAAATTCAGAAGATACAATTTTTGATATTGAAATTGTTGGTGATGACCTTTGGTATACAACAATGGCTAACAGTGGATGGAATCGCAACAGTCGTATTTTCCAGTATAACGGAACAACTCAGACGTGGAGTAGTTGGACAGCAGGAAGCACAAATATTCCACCAGGATTTGGGTTCTCAATGGAAGTGTGTAATGGTATAATGCACGTTGCAATGGCTCGATACCAAGGATTTGGTACTCAAGGTGGTGTTGCACGATTTGATTTGCATACCAATGCGTGGTTAACAGGTTGGACACAAGGCAGTCAACAAAATCGCGGATTAAATGATGATGATGCAGTGGCTTTAGCTTGTGATGAAATTGGAGATGTTGTTTATGTTGGATTTGAACAGAATAATGTAGGGATTTCGCGATATAGTTACACTTCTGGTAGTTGGTTAGCATCTATTTCGGAGACAACAAATGGCATCATGCCAGACCAAGTTTTCCCTGATGGAATGCGCTGGGATAACGGTGTTTTGATGGTTTCACACACCGATGAAGATGGTGGTTCTGGAGGAATTTCCAGAATTGCTGCAAGTGGTGGCCAACTAGGTTCAGGAATGAAAATTGATGTAGGAACTCAGGCATCTAGTATGGAAGTTATACCTTCTAACAGCAATCAAGTTGATTGGATGATAGGTAGACCAGGGGGCGATTCTGGATACAACAGAGTTGACATCATTAACTCAACAGGATTGCACAAAGGTGCGGTTGATATTTTAGCAGGATTATCTAGTGGAAGAATGCTTGAGGTTACTTTCAGCGGAACAGACGTTTGGCTTACATCTGCAGATGATTCTCAACAGTATTCAGGCTCCTCAATTCTACATGGGGAACTACTTTCAAATGGTACAATTGACTGGATAGACGCGTATCCATTTGTTTGGGATATTGTCAATGAAATTTTACCAATTAACAATGATTTATGGGTTACAACAAGTGCAGGGCTTTACCACGTTGATATCTCAACAGGACAGATTTCAGGAACGCCGGTTCCATTGCATTATTTGATGGATGGAATCTATCGCTCTGGCAGTGATTTAGTAATCGGACTGATGGGGACAACAACAACATCTGCAGGATTCCAAGTTTACAATTTAACGACTCAAAGTTGGACGGATGGCTCATTGCTTGCAGGATTACCATCAAACATCGTTCGTGATTTTGTTGAATATGATAATCGTATTTGGGTTGCAACTTATGGTGGAATCGGAGTGTGGAATACCACTTCTCAAGCATGGGATGATTCTATCACAACTCAAGACGGGCTTCCAGGGCCAATAATTGACAAGATTTGGGTTGAAGGAACTGAGTTGATGCTTGCTACACCCGCTGGAATGGTTCGCTGGGATGTGCCCAGTCATTCGGTAGTCGCGACGTATAATGCACAATCTGGTTTGATTGGAAATCGTGTTAACGGTATAGCATACGCATCTACAACAGTAAT
>CBFHYB010000057.1:0-9262 GCA_965659915.1 Candidatus Thalassarchaeaceae archaeon | reverse complement strand
CAGGTCTTAGACTAGGTCATGCAACAATGGACATTAGATATCACGAAGGTGGTTACGACGCACAGACAGTCATCCCAGGGGTTGCGGTTACGATGATGATGGAATTTCAGGCCATTGATGCAATCCTTCCAGCTGGTCACGGGCTTCTCTTCATCATGTCAGATCAAGGGGAGGATTATCTTGCCCCAGCGTGTGGAAACGCCTGCACCGTTCACGTTTTACCATCCTCTTCAACACTTGAACTCCCTATCATTGACCGCGATGGTAGTAATATCCTTATCACACCGCAATTAGAAGAATAGATTAGCGACAGAATTAGCAATAATGTCAGGGGTTTGTGGTGCCGTTTCTAAATCATCAAGAGTTGCTTCACCAGATAACACGAGAACACCAACTACGCCGGCTCGCGCAGCCATTTCCAAATCAGTATAAACGCGGTCACCAACTATTGCGCAATCAGAAGGTTGCAATCCCAATTCCTCAATCTTGTGGAGTATCATTCCAGCATTTGGTTTCCCACAAATATGACTTGGCTCAACACCAGTTGTGGCTTTGAAAAGAGCGAGATAAGCGCCAACATCTGGTAGCCCCCCGTCCAGTGAAGGGCACACCATATCAGGATGTGATGCAACTAAAGGAACTCCGCTGTGAAGGTGGATTGATGCTGTTGCTAATTTTTCATAATCAATTTGTGTGTCATAACCGAGGACCACGTATTGTGGTTCACTACTTCGTGTCGAAACCCCAGCCTCTTCAAGCATTGATCGCATCCCTTCAGTACCAACAAGGTAGGTTTCAGTAACATCTTCAGCACCTAACCAAGAGATTAGGTCGTGGGTTGATAGTAGCACATCATTTGCTTTTGCAGGAATCCCAAGTCCATGCAATTTTGCTAAATATTCAGTTACAGATTTTGAGGAATTATTTGACAGGAAGAAGCGCTGAACACCTCTTTCATCACATCGGTTCAGAAATTCAACAGCACCATCAATCAATTCATTACCAAGATAGATAGTTCCGTCAAGGTCAAGGAAAACAGCCTTAATTCCATTTAGAGAATGATCCATGTTTCCACCTTAGAAGAAAACCATCTTCATCATTTGCCAAGTACTAGCCATATCTTCTTGACCAGATTTTGTTGAACACGCTAATTCCAATTGATTTCGAATTGCTTTACCTCGTTTATTGTCGCGAGCCGCCCTCTTCAACAATAAATTCAACAACCATTTTCTTCTAACTAATTTCTGCAGTTTCAAACTGTTTGTTAAAACAGGCCCTAGGCGCCCCCACATATCCAACTGGTATTCATGGGCCGCATCCTTTGTGAACACCACATTACCACTTTCACCTTCCATATATTCTGCCAATACTTTACCTGAAAGAAGGGCTTGGTGCATGCCCTCACCGCTAAATGGGTCAACCCAACTAGCTGCGTCGCCAACACAAGCAGCACTAGCCATAGCGAATCTTCTAGGTTGGTAACTCGGCGCATTCTTTCTAGGGGAACCACATGGTATCAAGTGTCCTTTGTCACTACCCTCAACCATTTTCCAGTTGGCAAATCTATCCTTGAACTTAGGATGCTCATTGATTACCCAAGCTTGTAATTCCCGCAGTTTAGTATCCATCTTGTGCATATCACTGATAATCATCCCGCAACCTACATTGGCAGTAGTTTTTGAAGTTGGAAAAATCCAAAAGTACCCATTACAGAGTTTTCCACCTAGGAAGTGAATCTCAATAGGCCCAATATCCGAATCCGAATCTTGAAAAGTCCAATATTCCCTATATGCTGCGATGTAATGGTCATCATCTCGCATCGGTTCATCATGACATGTTTCAGTCACTGCTTTAGCAATAGGGCAGTTGAATCCACCAGCACCAACAACCACCGGCGCACAGAATGTTGAAACATCATTTCCACTCCTTCTTCCTCCAACCGTTCCGCTCACACCAGTAATGACTTGTGAATCACCTTCCCCTTCAATATGAACCTCTTTCACGGCAAAATCTTGAATGATGGAACCACCATTTTCCAATACGAGTTCAGTTGCTCGTTTGAACATCATGTAATCAAATTGTATACGGGGTAAAGAGTATCCAGCAGTTCTATCTTCTACTTGATCAAGTGGTAGATTGATTCGGACCTCTGTATTTTTTCCTGGGCCCGAGAAGACGATTGAATCAACACGAAACAACGGAGTTTCTTCTATCATCGGCCGAACTCCAAGTTCTGTGACTATTCTCATTGATGAGCCACCCACGGCATCACCACAAATTTTGTCACGCGGATATACTGCTTTTTCCAACATAAGTACCTTGTAACCTTTCATCGCCGCAAATGAAGCGGCAGAAGAGCCAGCTGGGCCACCTCCTACAACGATTACATCGAACTCCGAACCACCATTTGGCACCTCTCCGGTGTTGATTGGCTGCGCCCATGAAGTGGTCATCGTTTCACCTATACACCCCACGCCCGCACCTTCGCCTTCAATAGTTCGCTTGATTCCTATTTTCATATTGCGTAGATTGATGCACTACCTACTTCCCGCTGATGATTGATGGCGAGTATCCTAGTAGTTATCACCACGTTGCCAATTGAATGGACAACAGAACAAATAATGAAGTTAAAAACAAAATTAATTTCTCAACAATTAGCCGCTTGTGTTCAAAGTGACAAAATTAACTCCACATATTTATGGGAAGGTGAAATAGTGTCTGAGGATGAATGGCGCCTAACTATTAAAACCACAAAAAATCACCAAGATTCTTTGATTTCAGCATTAGTTGAGAATCATCCTTATGATGTGCCACAAATAATTCACAGGCTTGAAGAAACAAGTTCTGAGTACTTTAATTGGGTTAAACAACAAGTTGGTAATTGAATAGATTAGAGGATCTATTCAGGTAGGTCTTCCATAGTGCCAGTGACATTCCGTAGTTTTTCCATAGCCTCAACATAATCACTACTACCGCCGTCATCGATGATAGTTTTACTAGCCTCCCATAATGATTTCAGCGCTGGCACCCAATCCCCCCCAAGGTCACGAATAGACGGTTCGTAGTGCCATGCTTCCCCCTCATTTTTACCGTGGACGCAAACCCACGCCCAACCCATTGAAGATTTTCTTCCCTCACCAGATTTTCTAGCCATTGTCGTGGTTTTCCCAACTCCTTCTGAGTGTGCCTTTTTGATTAATGAATCCGCAAAATCAAGTGGCGAAGGTAATAATTCTGAATCATAAGGGAATTTCTTCATCATTCTTACACTACTCTGTTTTTCATCGAGATTTTTTAAGAATCCGCTGAATGCCTTACGACTGTTTAGTTGCTGTTCATAGATATCATCAGCATCAGCCCCAGTCAATTCAAACATTTCCTCAAGGATATCTAAACCACATTTACCCCAAGTCGCTTTGAGTAATGAATGTGCGCTATCATCAGCCATTTGAACCACTTCACTGGCTAACCAATGTGCTTCACCCGCAGAATCTACTCTTACACCACCATCTAATGTATCAAGTAATATTGATACAGCTTCTAATTCAGTCTTACTTCCTTGTAATTCTTGTAAGAAACCTTCTTTATCATCATTCGCGAACCAGTTTTCTTTGAGTACTAACCCTTCTTCTAATTGTTCACAGAAAGCAGCGTGTAAGTGCATTTTGAGACCGGCATCTGAGATTTCTAAGCGTAACCATTGCTCGATGACAGCATCCATAGAATCGATAGTTTCTTGATTAATTTCCAAGTCTTTTGGCCAGCCATTAGGACGATAATTTGTCTCAACTTCTATTAATTCAGATAATCGTGGTGGCGACATCGTAAGAACAATACTTTGCACAAAAGGCTCTTTGGTTTTTGATAGTTCATCAAGACCAATTTCAGCGACTAAACCATTTGGATAATTCATCACAATGTTGTGTTCACCACTTCCTGTTTGCCAAACACCATCATCATTTATGGTAAATTTCAATGGCGAAGAGGAAAGTCCCTCAGTCACCCATTCTTCTGGTGGTGATGGGTCAAGTCCGGTGCAAATAAAATCATTTGACCATGAAAAAAACCAGTAACCAGCCCTCGCCAACTCTTCCCACGCAAGCAAGCGGAATATCGGGTGGGTGTGCATTTGTAAACCGAGTAGATGAGCCGGCTTCCCCCTCCCTCGTCGAATAAATGAGGATGAACCATAAACAGGATGTTTGAATATCGCCACAGTTTCAAATTCATCTTCATGCGCGGCGGCCAAACAACCGGCAAATGCCCGACCAACCAAGCCACCCTTTCCCGACGCCATTCGTTTTTGTAGCCACGCCCTATCCTCTCGTTTATTGATGACTTTCTCAATATCTTTAAGACAGGATTTCAGTTTATTTGGCCTACCAAAACCACGAGAGGTTCGGCCAGAAATTGTGGGGAGAATTGAATGTGGCTCTTCCAACAACACATTGAGATTTTTTCGCAAGCGTTTTTGCACTGAATCAGAAGCCCTTTTCGTGCCACGCATACGTATTTTCTGTATTTTCTTCCCAGGGAATTCTACTTCAGCTGGTCCCGCCATAATAGTTCCCCGCGTGCCTCCGAGCCCCCCATCTCCCTTGAGGGCAACGGCTCCCATTAATTCCAACGTGCTAAAGCTTCAACCTCTAATTCATCTAATCTTCCAGGTATTACAATGCAGTGGATTGACCCATTATTAATCAATTGAACATCATCTAAAGTGCCGTAAAAAATACGTTGTTCAGGACGCCCCATATCACTACAAAGAACAATTTCCCATTGTTCAATATTTTCACCAATTTTGTCGGCAGAGCGTCGTAAAACATCTACAGCCATTGCCGGGCTCATCGGTTTTTGTTCATCAATACCCATACCAGTTGGATCTAGGTCAAGTAGAACAAGAGAATGTAAGTCACGCTGAAGATTATCTAAGATCAATTCAAATGGCGATGTAGCAAGATAATCACCATATGGGTAAGCAAGTGTGACTTGTCTTCCAAATCGGTATGATTGCAACCCAACAGCGCCGGTTACAATCGTTGTAATTGAAATCCCATGAATTACGTGGCAGTTAATTCCCGCTGCCTTGGCTCGTAATTGTAAATCCACATGAGTTGTTGCTTGCAAAGGGTCGCCCACTATCATCAAAGCCACCGCGTTTTCACTAGCAAGTTCCAATAATCGGTCAGGATTTTCTACCTCAGGCCGCATTAACAACTCATATTCCCCAACAATTTCAACAAGTTTCGCTCCTTCACCTGATGGTAAAAGTGCGGTATAACCCTCTAAAAACCGATAGTTACAGGATTTTGCGGCTTCAATAGAAGCAGTAGTCATAGCGGACAAATCCCCTGGCCCTAGGCCAATTAGCCACAACCCACACTCAAATTTTGTCACAGCCCATCCTCCGTCATCGTCAAGCGAGTAGTGCTTATCGGACTTTCGAGTCTGATGCGTCATTTGAGGGTGCCGAAGCAAAAAACCCAATTTATTTTGGATTGCATAAACAGCTTTGAATGGTCATCTAAAGGGTATCGAGTATTGGATGATGGTGAGTTTAAACTAATTCCACTAGGAGATAACCCTCCTGATAATTTACCCGAGCCATTAAATCAATTTGAGGAAAAAGAGGCGGAACAATCGGAACGCTTACCACAAAAATGGATTGGATACTTGCCACAATTTATTGATGAAGAAATCATATCTTTACATGAAGGCGGGTGGCCAAACGCCCAAGAACCGCTGGGTGACATACTTCTGTTCAAAATTGAAAAACACCTTGAACAATATGCTCAAGAAGTCGCACTAGCAAAAATCACCCACCATAAAAAGGTGAGAGCAGTATTCCGAGATCACGGTGTCAAGGGTGATTTCAGAATAAGAGAATTAGAACCATTGGTTGCTAGGCTAGATGGTCAATTGTTGACAGTTGAGCAAATTAATTTGCTACCAAAACCCGTCAGGAAAACATTGTTACAAACAGAAACATTAGTCAGAGAATACAATTTGAACATCAAAGTAGATCCACGAAAAGCATTCTTTTCTCATCGCTTACAAAGTCAACGTGTTCATACTGTTGAAAGCGCAATTAAACTTAGAGAGATGCTTGGTCGCCCATTAGATGTTGCAGACCCATATTGTGGGGTTGGCCCAGCTTTCAGCCACCTTTTACAAATTGATGACTTAGTAGGAAATTTACTCGCTTGCGATATCAACCCAGATGCGATGCCACTTCTAGTTGAGAATTTGAAACGCAATGGTGTAGATGTTTCATTAGACG
This sequence comes from Candidatus Thalassarchaeaceae archaeon, assembly GCA_965659915.1. GTDB lineage: Archaea > Thermoplasmatota > Poseidoniia > Poseidoniales > Thalassarchaeaceae > MGIIb-Q1. The sequence goes on along the minus strand of CBFHYB010000057.1, from coordinate 2,982 downwards.
ATATCAAAGCAAACCAATTACAAATATCGGGCAATTATATCGGCGTACATGATGCTTTAACTCTGACAAAAGATAGTAACTTGGTTGGTAAGTACGACGTCCTATTGGTTAATCTCCCCCACGAAACAGTTACTCATTTACCCCATCTTATTGGATTATTGAAAGTAGGTAGTCCAACCCTTGTGCGTGGTTGGTTAGTTGCTCCAGAAAATGAGATTTCAAATCTAACTAAAGAATTACAAAAAATATTACCACACTCACTTGAAGGTAGCCCAATTGTAGAGGTAGAGCGCCGAACTCAATACAATACAACTGATTGGTTATGTAGGTTTGAAGCGTGGCTAAATATCCCTCACGAATAGGATTTTTCTTCGGCGAAACAGGTTATTAACGCGCGGGGAATCTCCGTATTGATGCACCGAGCACTGTTCTTAGCGATTCTAATGTTGGCGGCCCCCCTTGTGGCTCTCTCATCAAATTTTGAAATGATGAATGAATCAGTTATTTTAGTTGATGAGGAAGATGATTTCAATAGCGCAAAAACAGCAACCAACCCACTTGGTTGGGAGTGGGTTACCAAAGATTATGATGCAGGATATGTTTGGACTAGAGAAGTAGAGGTTGACACTTTTGGTAACACGTACATTTCAGGTATTTTCCGAGGTGGTAGCCTTTCCCTCGACTATCACCATGCACTGAATAACGGCGGTCTAGATGTATTTACAGCAAAATTTTCTTCAGTGGGTGATTGTGTTTGGTTGACTACTTTTGGTGGTGCTTTAGACGAGCATGTTGAAGATATGATTGTTGACCCTTCAGGAGATGTCTATGTTGTTGGTAGTTACGATTCACCACAGTTTAATGCGAGTTCTTCAATTTTGAATAATTCAGGTAGCAGGGATGGTTTCGTAGTTAGTATTGGTAGAAACAGCGGAGCAATTTCGTGGGGCAATTCAGTTAATGGCGCGGGTTTTGATAACATCACAGGAGTAACATTAGATTCCACTGGTGGATTAGTTTATTCTGGCTGGACTGCAAGCCCTCAAATTACTATCAACGGAACAACCCTGAATAACAGCGGCGACACAGATTTTTTCGTATTATGGGGGTACACAAATGGTTCATGGGAACAAGGTAGAATCTATGGTGGCACAGGTAAAGAACAAGCTCACGACATCGCTGCAGATGGCAATGGAAAAGTAATGGTCGTTGCAGAATTCACAACATCAAGTTTGACACTTGATCAAACATCAATTACTCATGGTGGAGGTTCAGGTTCAGATTCCCTTGTTATGCGTGTAGCAAAAGCTGGTGTAGAATGGGTTCGTAAACCAATTTGCTCGTACAATGATAGAGCGTGGTCAGTAGATGTTGATAGTGCTGGCAACGTGTTTGTGGCTGGGGAAATGATGGTGAACAATAGCAATTCTGCTTCAATCACATGGGGTTCAATACAATTGTACATAAACGGATACCGTACATCATATGTGGTTAAATTTTCAAATGTAGGTGCAATAGGATGGGCGCTTGGAACTAGTTTATATCAAGCATATTCTAGTTACTATGTGCGAAACCCATCCATTGATATTGTAGGTAGTCATTTATTGATGGGGTTAAATTACAACGAACGTTTTAAATTTTATTCGGGTTCGTATTCATCTAATTGGATTTATGAACATAATAGTCTGAATAACGCGGTACTTGTTGAGTTGACAAATACGGGTTCTATGGCAACTTCAAATTATATGAGATCAGGCTATTCTAGTGTTGATGATATTGCTTGGATGGATATGTCATCAGGTAATGACCATATTATTATCCCATTCAATGGTTTAGCAAGACAGAGTGAAAGTTATCATTATTATTCAGATGCCCCAGCAACGACCCTCCAAAGATATTCATGGAATAATGGTTTGAGTTCTCAACAATTCTATGCATTAATCGGACATACAGGTTCTGAAACAATAATTGATTTAGAACAGTATGACAACACATCAAATATTTTACTTGGTTCATCAACTCGTTATGGACAAAATATTCGTTTTGGTAACAATGTGATTGGTGGCGACCTTACGACATCAAATACATATGAATCTCGCCTATTCCTTGCGATGTCAGATTCAAATGGAACATGGACACATCTTGATGAAATCAAAGTCGGTAGTCACAGAGAAGGTAGTTCAGGTTTTACAACAGATAGAGAGTGGGCTGCAATGGCAGTGGGTGATAATGGTACTGTATGGGTTGGTTTTCATTGGCAAAATTTCTTAGAGATACCAGGACTGACTTCTCGTTCAACTGGTTCAGGATATATTGTAGCGAGTTGGTCGCCAACAAATGGATGGATGTCCGCTGATTCGATTGGTTTCTCAACAGCAGGATATGTTGATGTTGATATTGCCGTTTCTAATGGTGAAGTTTGGTTTTCTGGAGCATGTTATGGAACTGTAAATATGCACGGTACAAGTTATTCAGGTAGTAACAACTGGAAGATTTGCATTGCAAAAAGAGGGGTTACAAGTTCATGGAGTAATATTTACCGTTCTGGCCAATACACTCAGTATGATTTATCTCTTGAGGCTATGACAGCACACCCCAATGGCGGTGTAGTATTTTGGGCGAAATCAGGATATTACAATGACCCAAGTACAAGCAATAATAACAAAAATGCATATGCAAAAGGAGCCCTAATTAGACTATATTCCTCTAATGGAACAATGTGGTGGATGGGCGAGCCAACTTGTAGTAGTGGAAACTATTGCAGTTGGGTTGAGAGTTTAGATGTCACAAGTTCAGGTGATGTTTTCGTTTCTGGTTATTTTGAAAATAGCGTTTCATTTGGGTCTTGTTGTTCAGTAAATTCTGGCGGCGGATATGATGGCTTTTTAGCAAAATTCAATTCAAGCGGTTCTTGGGATTGGTCAATATCTCTTGGTGGTACTTCACAAGATAAAATTCTTGATGTACGAAATATTGGTAATA
>CBFHYB010000056.1:1897-9450 GCA_965659915.1 Candidatus Thalassarchaeaceae archaeon | reverse complement strand
TTGTTCCCGAAACTGTTTGCCCAACTGAATCAGACAGATGGATGTATGATTGCCACCCATAATGGCCGAAGTTGGGGGCTGTGGGGAACATCCAATCAATAGTTCCATCATCTGTAACATCTATTTCAGGATTCAAGGTTGGTTGTCCAAATGCACCTTCTGCAATTGCATGTGATAACGACCCAGAAGATGCGATGCTGAATTGCACGCCATATCCGGGTTCAGGGTTTGTGAATGAAATTAAGTTACTTAGACCGGTATTTCCAATAATTGATCCTTTGCTGTCAATGAGTTGAACAGTTACTCCGTTACCTACACCCGAGATATTGACATTTTGAATTGGTGCAGTTGAGGTTACAAAATCACCCCTAATAGTTAGAGGGGTACCAGTAGGGTTTGTCCAGTTATCATTGACAAGTACAAGTCCACTGTCAATGTCCCAACCATTCTGTGCATCTAGTCCTGCAAAGTAACGCACTGCCCCATAATGTACATCTGTTACTAAGGGTGAAATAAACGGGTCATTAGTGCCCATATTCAATTGTATTTTAGCAGTAGGGTAGGTGTCTCGGTCGATTCCAGCCAGTGAAATTGGGAATGAAAGATTATCATATCCATCCAAAGCATTTCCTGCAGAATCAGTGATAGTTCCAGTTACATAAGTTCCATTTGGTGTTAATGCTGATATATCCACAAATCCATTCCCAAGTTCATCAAGAGTAATAGTTGGACTTAACCAAGTCCCAGTATTCTCAAAGAAATCAACTTCTACACCAATGTCATCAAGATACCATCCTGGGTTATTGATAATTGAGTCAGCAGCAAATGTGAATCGGAATTTGACATGCGAACCGCTGTGATTTGAAAGGTCTGCAGTGGTTGTCTCCCATGGGACTGTTGCTAAGAACTGTCTACCATCAAAGACATCTAAGTTGGTTAGCAAATGCCCCCCGAATCCATTTTGTGAACCATCATACCATGAACTTCCATTGGGCATCACGGGGTCGAAATATTGCCAAGAACCATTATTCACACTAATGAAAACAGCTCCGCCATCATAATTTGCTTCTGCTTTTCGCCATTGGTCAAAAGATAACCGAGCACTTGCACCCAATGGAATCATGTAACCAGGGGAAAACAAATGTGTTTGTGTGCTTGAATCATAATCCCCATCTAAGTCAGTGGCAAAACCATAATTTCCCGTTGACCAAGATGTTGGCCCGGTGATGACGCCTGTTGGCAATTGTCCGTACTCCCAAATATCACCTGAGCCAGCGTCCACTACGTTCCATCCGCCAGGTGGCATTGTGGGTGAATCCTCAAATCCGTAGGTTTCAAGCAGGCCCCCTGCTCCAATAATTACGTAAGCCCAATCTTCAATTGTGGTACCAATTCCATAATGGAACATCGTACCCGAACTCGTCAGATGATCATCAAAATAGACTGAAGAATTGTTGGTGCTACCTGAACGAACTTGTATTCGGTCAAGAGTTAGGCCTTCTTGACCATCTAGGACCCCGCCATTTTGGACAGAAGAGTCGGTGTCAAGGCGGTAACGAAGATATACATTTGATTGGTTGTGGAAAGCGGTAGGAATTGCCAAATCAAGGTCAATCAAAGCATTTGTTTCGTCACCATAGGTGGTAGTACCAATTGTATATCCGCTTCCAGGGATTGCCCCTGTTCTGCTCCGGCAAGCGGTGGTTGTGCTATTCGATGTGCTGGAAATATCCACCCATGTATTGTTGTTTAAAGAAAGTTCAACACAGAAATTATCCCAACCAGATCCCTCCAAATCCCACTCGAGATGGGTTCTGAGAATTGGGTTTCCTGTTACTCCAGAGAGATTCATTGGTTGATTTAGTTGAAGAGCGCCAACAGCATTGTTAGAGTAACTACAAGTTCCTGTTGAAACGTAGCAACCATGATGCCAGAATCCCATTCCAGCACCGATGTTTTGAATGGTGATGTTATCAATATACCATCCAGGTCTGACCGTGCTGTTGCTGTCAGTCCAGATGCGATAGCGGAATTCAATCTGCGTTGCATTGTTGATTCCAGTCAAATTATCTAATTCGAATACAGAGTGTTCCCATCCGCTGTAAGCAGTTTTTGCCCACACAGGGAATCCATTTGTCCCATTTGCTGTTGTGCCTGCAGGAACAGATGCATTTGGTGAAATCGTGTTGTTGTATCCTGACTCAGGTTCCATCCAAGTCCAATTTCCGGAATCTAGGCGGTATTCCACCCATACGCCATCCATGTTACCGTTGATGTTGCTTGGTGTGTGAATGTGATACCAGTGGTCAAACTCAAAAGTGAAATTGACAATTGGTGAAGGCAAGGTAATTGGGTCGCCCATAAGCCAAGAATTGCTACCAGCTGGAATACCGCCATTTGGATTAGTTCCTACTACCAAATTCCCTTCCGTTGCACTTGCAGGGATTGTTCCGTTCGTCACTGTATTTCCTCCACCAGTAGATGGTGTTCCTGAATAATTCAGGTTTGTAGGTAACCATGTTACTCCTGTGCCACCGGTATAGATCCCTGCTGCTAAACTCAAGAGAGGTGCACTGTTGAACTCGTCAATATTGCCGTATGAACCATTTGTACTAAGGGAAAGTAGTTCGTCAAAGTGAGTTGAAGTAGTGTCTAGATAGGTTCCAGAAGAGAAGTTAGAGTTGGCTGATGCACCATCCCATCCGCTACCATTTCCTAGACTAGGAAAATTACCAGATTCAACGTTCAACCAACCATCAAGAATAGTTGAGTTCCCCGGAACTGACCAACCGTCAACGGTCCTAGTGTTTCCTGACGAAGCAACAACATTTGGCCCCGAATATTGAGTCAAATCTGCTGCGCTAAGCGGGGTTAAAATCATCAGACCAAGGATGAGAATCACCTTTAATCGGGTAGTTCGTTGGGTTGACATGGGCTCCTCTCCACCTATGTTGCGGTTTGTTAAAGTCCTTCAATGCTCCCTTTTCATATCTATCACGCCCCTAAGGGGCGTCTGAAATATATTCATTGTTTTTTGAATGATTAATCCCTTGTTTATTTGAAAAATGAAATGTTTACAATATTTACAATAAAAAATGGCGCCGAGAGAGAGATTTGAACTCTCGCGGGACGAACCCACGTGATTTCCAGTCACGCGCGATACCAGGCTATGCGATCTCGGCTGCGAAGCGGGCGAGACATGTCCTGCCTTTCATGGTGACGATGGTAGAGCGCATGATTGATTTGAGAATGGCTCACATGAACACCGTTAAATCAGCCCCTCCGGTCGCCGCTTTACTGCCACTGTGGCTTAGCGGTATAGCACCTCATTGGTAATGAGGAGGTCGCGTGTTCAATTCACGCCAGTGGCTCTTTTCTTCACGCTAATCCCTGCATCAATAATTTTGTTAAAAACACTAAATCCAAATTCAAATGAGGGTGGCCTCTTAATTGATGATTAATCCTCGGCCACCACATGGAGGAAGAGGAGCCTGAGTCAGAGCAGGCGACAGGTGAGCAAATGCACACCGGTATGCGGCTCTCTAACATGCGACTTGACCAACATCTTTCAGTTAGCCAACCTTGGTTAGTCCCTCTCCATGATTTGAAAGTAGAACTTTCATTTCATTACCGAAAGGTGAGAGAAACATGGAGTCGCAAATCTCTCATCAGTTTGATAATTGGTTCACTTGCTTTCCTCGCCGGATCGTCAGACCTTTCCAGTGGTGAATTCTCTGGCGGGGGTAATATTTGGGCAGTAGGAGTTGATGGTATTGCTGATGTTGAGTGGCAAGCTTTTGCAATGATGATTACTAGTTTCATTCTTTGGGCACTTTTCATAATGCGCATCCTATCTGAATACCCCTTAATGCGTGAAAAAACCATCTATCTTTTTGTTGGGTGGGTTTCGGTTCAGGCTGGTTTGGTAATTTCAATTGCAGGGGCTCCAAATTTTCCATTTGGATCTTCCATGTTTAATTTCATGGGGTTGGTTATTGGCATAGCAGTCCTTGGATTTTTGAGTTTTAATACATGGCAAGCAGTGATGCAAACTCGCGATTTACATGTTGTAACTCAACATAGTCACCCAGACCCACGAAAGATGCAGGATGCAATTCGAGATCATAGTCTGCAAGCATGGGTTTTGATTCTCATTGCGTGGGGTTTCCTAGTAGTCATTAACGGATGGTTTGGGGCCCATTCGGTGGCATTCCGTGATTCGTCTGGAATGGGAATTTATCGTGTCTTGTACTTCATTTCTGGAATCCTTTGTGTTTGGTCTCTAATCCACCTACTTTGGTATCCACAAATGATGCTAGGTGCAACTGGTCAAGAGATTGAGAGTGACCGCGCCCGTGAAGTAAGTCGTAAATTACGAGGCGAAGGGGAAACGGTGGAAGGACAACATGGTGAATGTCCATCCTGTGGCAGTAACACTCCTGTAACTCGCCTACCTACGGGTGTACTAGAGGTGGCTTGTGCAACTGAAGAATGTTATGGGGTTGGATCGCCAGGGGAACGATGCGATGATTGTTCCTCAGTATTCCCTAATCGAATCACCTGTGAAGGATGTGGGAGTAGTGCCCCAATAAGCAATCACTTGCCAGATCAAGAAGCGTGGTGATAATTTGCCTCCAAATAGATACAGAGAAGATTTTGCTCCATTGAGAAAGGAGAATCCTGTTTGTTATCTTGACAATGCTTGCACTACATTGAGGCCTGATTCAGTAGTTGAAGCGGTCACATCTTACTACACTGAGACGCCCGGTTGTGGTGGGAGAAGCCCACATCGTTGGGGTTCTGCAGTGACTTTAATGATGGCTCAGGCCCGTCAAGCAGTGGCCAATTTCATTTCAGCCCCTCGGGAAGAGCTCGTATTTACTTTGAATTCTACTGCCGCAATAAATCAAATTGCCCATGGGATTCAGTGGCAACCCGGCGATGTAGTTATCACTAGTGATAAAGAGCATAATAGCAACCTTGTACCTTGGTTGCAATTAGAAAATGAAGGTGTTGTTGACCTTCAACAAGTTTCTTCAAATGATGACAACACCTTTGATTTACAGGCTTTTGAGGAAGCCTGTGCTAAAGCAGGTGATAATTTACGACTTGTCGCAGTTCCCTTCACAAGCAATCTAGATGGAGTGACAAATCCCGTATCTGAAATCACCAAAATCGCTCATGATTTTGGGGCCGAAGTATTACTTGATTCCGCTCAAGCAATTCCTCACAAGAAGGTCAGTGTGAAAGATTTAGATTGTGATTATCTTGCTTTCAGCCTGCATAAAATGCTTGGCCCGAGTGGGGTTGGTGCCCTTTTTGCAAAAGAGGAATCAATGGCTAATCTCGAAACGGTTAGTGGTGGTGGTACAACTATTGTTTCAGCATCAAAGAAGAATCTAGAGTTCCTATCTGGTCCCGCCCGCTTGGAAGGAGGTTCTTCCAATTATGCAGGGATTGCAGGTGCTAGAGCGGCAGTTGATTATCTCACAAACGTAGACTTTGATTGGCTTTCTAACCACGAAATCAGATTAAATCAGATCATAACTGATGGTGTCAAGGACTTAGATAAGATTACCATTATCGGGCCACCGAAGGCTAGTGACCGTGGTGGAATGACAGCAATGCTAATTGATGGGATTGATGTGCATGATTTGGCCATCATTCTTGATGAGTCTGGATCCATCATGGTGCGTTCTGGTTTCCATTGTGTTAACCACTGGTTTGAATCAAAGGGGGCTACAGGAGGTTCATTGAGGACTTCTGCATATCTGTACAACACCGAAGAAGAGGCGCGGCAATTCGTTGACGTATTCACGGAAGCGGTTTCAGCCCTTGGATAAACACAATGTTGGTTTTTGTAATTGTTATCATAACCAAGTGGTAACCAACCCGATATTCCGACGGTTTGAAGTCAAACGACCATTCGCCATGTATTGAGTAAACATGGCTGAAGGAGATGGCGTTGATTGGGCAACTACCGAAATGCCCGAACTTGACATCCCTCAGAGAAAATCTATTTCACTAAATAAGCAACAAATAACTGCTATTATTTCATCATTAATATCCGCACTGTTGTTGTTTTCTGCAGGTTTTATGTTATACAATTGGTATCAGAATTATGATGGTTCTAACAATGCCAATTTACCTCCTCCTGATGAATACATCAGTTGGCAGAGTGATTTCAGAACAATTACTGGGCTTGATGGGGTATCAGCTACTGGTTCAGGAGTTGGAATCTGTATCATAGATACAGGGATTGACCTTTCACATCAGGACTTTGGTGGCCGCCAATTAGCCGGCTGGAAGGATTTCATACAAGACCAAGAAACTCCCTATGACGACCAGGGTCACGGGACTGCAATGTCAGGACTAATTTGGGCCGATGGTTGGATGAAAGGTGTTTCACCCAATGCTGATCTATATGTTGCAAAAGCAATGAACTCGCAAGGAGAGGGTGTAGATGAGACCATTGCAGCAGCAGTTGATTGGTGCGTTGATTCAGGAGTCGATATAATTTCTATGAGTTTGGGTGGTGCTGGTGGATTTAATTTCATTCTCAGTAGTACTGATGAATTAGAGAATTCAGTTAACGACGCTTTATCACAGGGCGTATTTGTAGTCGCTGCTGCAGGTAACGATGGTGAAAATGACGATGGAGATGTTGCTAGCCCCGGCTCTGTTGAAGATGTGATTTGTGTTGGAGGTATTGACCGAACGGGAATTATTTGGTCGGGCTCTAGTCAAGGTGACAACAATGGGGAATTGTTCCCAAATCCAATGCTACCCAGATCCAATCCAGACATGAAACCAGAAGTCACGGCACCTGGGAAAGATGTGCCAGTTATGATTCCACCATCACAGCAATCTAAGGAACCAAGTCGATATGGGCCGTATGCGCATGCTTCGGGTACATCTGCTGCAACTGCTTGGGTAGCAGGCGGTATTGCTCTGTTATTAGAAGAAAAACCAGAATTAGCGCACAATGGCTCATCAGGTGGAAGCGGTGCAATTTCAGATGTTAAGCAATGGCTTTCAGATAGTGCTACTGGTCAAGAGGGCCATGATGAACATTATGGATACGGGATATTCAATGTAGAGGCCTTGATATCTACTGCTAATTCTTGAATAGTGTAATTCACTTAGTTTGTCGAACGGCGTTTGATTCCAATAAGCGTCCCTGCAAACATGGGTACAAATCCCACATCATGGGTTTCATTCAGCATTTTGATTAACATTATCCATTCATTGAAAGCGGCTATTTTCTCTTCATCTACTTCATCCTCTGTAGGAACTTCCGGCTCTGATGTCAGAAGTAATCCATGCTCTCCGAGTAATGGTGTTGCCCCCATCACACATTCATTCTGATTTTTCCATCCCACATCTATGATGCAGACATCAATGGATTCAGGTAATGGTGATTTTTCACTCGCTGCTAATGGGTTACTAGCATTCGCTGCGACCCATGCTCGCTGACTTGAAACAATATCACTCCAATCACCAACAATAATGTCACTCCAATCACTTGCATCATATCTCTGCATTAACCGCTT
>CBFHYB010000056.1:0-1887 GCA_965659915.1 Candidatus Thalassarchaeaceae archaeon | reverse complement strand
TTCAACCAGAACATACCGTTCTGGTTGTATTTTCTCATCGTCCCATAAATCATACAACCAGGCGGATAAGTGACCAATTCCTGCACCTACTTCTACAACATTTTGAGGATTAACGCGTGCAACAACATCACGGATTCTCCGCCTTACACTAAGTGGTAGTGATTGTAGTTCCATATGTTGTAATTGTTCGCCAATATTAGCTGCTATTTGAGGCTCATCACGACTTAACTCGTCACTCTTGGAAAGTAACTCGTCGAGTGGGTGCACCTCTTCTTCCATGTCACTTCGCAACACCAACACCTGTTCAATGATTGCCTTGAATGTGGTTTCATAGTGTGGGTCGGGTTCAAGAGGGATGGGCTTGGCCGGTTGCCTATGGAAGAGACGGGTGAGGAGGAGGTTGATCTCGAAAACTTCGCGTTTTGCCCAACTTGTAAAGAAGAAGTTTCTCACCAAATTTTACGAACTACTGAGAAAGGAAAAGGCGTTGACCACCTAGTGCAGTGTGACACTTGCAACGGAGTTCACAAGATTGAGTTACGTCCACCCAAATCTACTGAAGTTCGCTTCACTTTATCAGAAGGGGCTGATTCTAAACAGATAATCATGGAGATTGATATTGATGAAGTATTTTCTCTTGGTGACCAGTTTGAGCATGATGAATATGTTTGGGAAATCACCCGCCTTGAAATGCCAGATGCAACATCATCCAAGCGAGTTAGTGCCGAAGATGTCAGGATGATATGGGCTACTAGAGTCGATAAAGTGGCAGTAAAGTTGACTTTTACCGATGGCGATTTATCATTTTCAGATTCAATAATGTGCGAGCCTGATGAAGAATTTCACTGTGGCTCTATATTCGAACATTCCAGTGGATTATGGCGTATTCGTGCTTTGCACAGTGGCAAAGGTCGAACACTGAATGGCAAAATGAAAGCCGCAAATATTCGTCGAGTTTTTCTACACTTGCCACCTACCTATGAGGATGCCCAAGAAAAGAGGAGATTAGAACGTGGCCGATGGAAAGGGCAAGATTTCTCAGGTCGTGAAGAGCACCAAGAAAAGATTCGTGAAGAAAATATTCGCTCAAAGAAGATTTACCGTGAACGTAGTGAATAATCTCTTATTCAACGCGACCATGGCATCATGAATGACTTAGCAACGTGCCAAGCAATGTCGGGATTTTCCCTTAATCTTCGAATACTATACTCATACCATTTTTCTCCAAATGGCACATACACTCTCACTTTGTGACCCTGTTTGAGAAGTTTTCTTCTCATCTCTCCACGAACACCCAAGAGCATTTGGAACTCGTACCCCGGTCCTTTGTCATCTCCTGTTTGACGAGCTCCTTCTCGTGGATCAGATTTCCCCGGTGCCATCTGATTTTCTTGAAGTTGCAAAAGAGAATCTGAAACCACTGGCTTATCATGGGTGGCAATAGCACAATAGGAATTATTTTCCAGCATCAATGATAGCGCTTTAGAATATGCTTCATTGATGGCTCTGTATTGTGTGTGGGCGATATCTGCGGGTTCAAGATATATTCCTTTACAGATGCGAATATCTGCATCACCACCTAGGGTCGAACAGATGGATTTGATGTCGTCTAATGTTCTGAATAATCTTGATTGTAACACGACTCCAACGTTTTTCAAACCAATCTCATGCATTTTAAATGCGATATCAATTGTTGATTGAGTGACTCGGTGATCCTCCATATCTAGGCGGACAAACATATCATGTTTGGCGGCTTTTTCAAGTAATTGTTTGATATTTGCAAGGGCTGTATCTTCATCAATTAATAACCCGAAAGCAGTCGGTTTTATTGAAATATTAGCATCTAACCCTTGGTTAACAATTTCATCAATAACTTGTTCATAGATA
>CBFHYB010000055.1:0-9547 GCA_965659915.1 Candidatus Thalassarchaeaceae archaeon | reverse complement strand
CCACTTTGCTCAACGATTGGCAGTAGTGACTGACCTACATCGAGGCGGCTAGATTCGTACGTTGCCCAATTCCAAGGCCCATCAACAATCATTGCTGCCTTGGAAGTAATAAATTGAGATTTCATGGATTCAATTTGCGTACCTGTTGCAACTACGCCGTGTTCCTTTTCCAAAGCGAATAACCAATCAACAGCTTCAGCAGAACCATTAGAATCTAATGTTGGATTACCGTTTTCATCAAACAGGTGGCCGCCAAATCCTTCTTGGAACGGGAACCACCAGTAAGCCACCTTAACTGGTAATGCAAGCCCCTGAACATCACCGTTAGTTAGGTTTTCAGCGGCTGAAAGCAGATCATCATTAGTCCAATTATCATTTGGATAGTCCATTCCTTGAGCATCAAAAATTGCTTTATTATACACTAATGAGAGACAATCTTGGCTAGCAGGAATACCTAGTAGAGATTCTCCGTAGTACATGCCAGACACTGCGCGTTGGTCGAATTGACTACGTTGATTTGGAGTTAGGTGTGGTCGCAAATCTTCCAATAGTGGGTAACCGTCCACTCTCACCTCTCCTATCTTTCCAAGTTGGTCACTAGAAAGACGTACTAGGTCGGGGGCTTCTCCACCTTGAGCAGCAGTCATGAAAAGTTGGTCAGCATTACCATATGGCACCATTGTTGATTCCACAGTGATGTGTGGATTTGCCTGCTCAAAACCTGCAATGGCATCCAAATATGTCTCTTCTTCTTTACTTTCGGAAGCAAAGGTGTACCAAACAGAGAGTGTAATCTCAGCCTCGCTTCTAGCGTTTGTTTGGAAGTAATTATTCAATTCTAAATCATCATTGCTAGAATCAGATGATTGGTTGAGGCTATTATTTGCAATCGCCGCTAAACTTGCGATTAGCAGAAGAGCGGCGAGAACCAGGGTAAGTCGGCCTTTGCTTGCCACAATGAGGCCATCCACACCGCTACCCTATTGGAATTGCTGATTATTTCCCGTTTTCATTTCATATCGCCCCATAGGGGCGAAAATCCTGAAATCCCCCATTATCATCTCATGTTATTAATTATTAATTAAACGTGATAAACGAGGCACTTCTCTATGATTAATTAAAAAAATATTGATTTTATTTTAGGTATTAAGTAGCACTAGAATCTAGCATTGTTGCTACTGATTACTATCTTAGGTGCTCGCGCCGGGATTCGAACCCGGGTAGACAGGATGAAAACCTGCAATGATGGGCCGGACTACACCACGCGAGCCACAGCCTCGGGGCGAGGGTTAGGTGTAAAACCGAATCGGTTGTTCACTCATCTTCATCGCCCTCTGAGAGGCCTTCCCACCAAAGCCATGCAGGATAGAGAAGAAGTGCGCCCAAAAGCGAGGCAACAATGAATTGCCATCCTGTAAGGAAATCAATGAACTGCTCCCCATAAACGCCTATCACCAAGACTTCCAAACCGAAGCGCATTGAGCGCCCAATGAACCCAGCAAGGATGAATGTACTTCGCTCCATTTTACCTATGCCAGCGCACCATCCAAGAACTTTGTACGGGATAGGTGTAAAAGCGGCAATAAATATCCCAAAACCACCATATCTTTTGACTAGTGTGTTGAACTTACGAACAGCCTTCTCAGACGCGAACCGTTCAAGCAATGGCTGACCCCATTTATCTCCCATCCACCATGCTACCAATGAGCCAAGGACACTAGCAATTGTTGCCACTAAGAAAATTGACACCAAACGTATTGGATCGGATGTACTAGCTGCCATTGGAATAACAAGTGCATCCGGCGGAATTGGTTGGATAAAGGCCTCAGTGAATGACATCAATCCTAGACCTACTAGGCCAATTGAACCAAACCAAAGAGTCACCTGCTCCGCTAGTCCTGAAAAACCACTCATGTTTCTTCGCTACCCACTCCATGCATCAATCTTCGCCTTTGAGGTGAGACCGGCACGCTCATTGAGTGGTAGTCTAACCAGTAACCATGCGTGTTTTGGACACTGCTGCCTTACTTCACTGGCCATTACCCCAATTATCAGGGTGTGTAGTGTTCAGTCAGAGAGAGGAACTTGCGAACCTATCTACTGACAGAGATATGTTGTTGGATGGGGCTGATTTGCAATGGTCCACTCCATCTGATAACTCACTTGAACAGGCTTCTAAGGTAGCGACTGAGAGTGGGGATTTAGCTGGATTATCTCCAGTTGATTTAGAGATATTAGCACTCGCTTTAGAATTAGAAGCCACTCTTGTGACAGACGATTATCGTCTACAAAATTGCTGTTTAGTTGCTGGAATAGAGCATCAACCAGTATTGACTGATGGAATATCTGAACGTTGGCAGTGGCAGTTAGTCTGCTCAGGATGTGGTACGATTAGTAATGAGCAGAATATATCCAAAAAGCGTGGTGAGTATGGTAATTGTGGCGATTGTGGCTCGCCTTACAATATTCGAAAAAAGTAATTCACTCTTCGGAGAGGTCATCCTTGACTTCATCAGCAGTTTTTCCTTCAATTTCTACTCCAGCAGATTCTGCCTTTTCAGTGAGTTCTGCTGTTTCGGTTTTACCACCGCGCTCTAAGTCTGCTTCAGTTACGCTTTGAGAATCGCTAATACCCTTCTGAAATTCACCTTTTGCCATTCCAAGGGAACGGGCTAACTTAGGTAATCTTTCAATTCCAAAAAACAATACAAAAAGGGCGAGGATGAACAGCATCTCTGAACTTGACGGCATCATGGTAACTATCTCTAACCCCCTCGCGTCGGTTTTATCCATTGAATGATTCGGCGAAAACCACTACATTTGGGGGAAAATACGCCAGTATGTCATACAGCCATCTTAACCGCCAGATACTGGCGGTAGAAATGCGATTTCACTAGCGTCTGGGATTTCAACATCCGGAGAACAGAATTCTCCGTTAAGCGCAACTTTCATTCCGTTGTCAAGCATTTCTGCAATCTGCATGCGCTCCGCAAGATCCTGGATAGTGCTGCCAACTTGGAGCGGGAACTCTAGTGTTTTGGTGCCAAACCTTTCCGCGAGATGCCCGAATAATAGTACGGTGAATTTGACTGCGCCACCATTTCCCTCCGCGCTCATCAAATGACTGGAGGTAAACATGAGTATAATAGGTACCTCTTTTTGGCCGGCTCATGAGTAGTGTATTAGAGGCGAAGGAACTCTGGAAGGTCTACGACACAGGTTCAGTGAAAGTGAAGGCTCTCAAGGGAGTTGACTTAGAGATTTCAGAAGGAGAGATGGTCGCCATAATGGGTCCGTCTGGGTGTGGTAAAACCACCTTTCTAAACTGTGTTTCAAGTCTTGATGAGTTCAGTGCTGGTGAAGTCTTGGTAGATGGTCAACCTCTCTCTGAGATGTCTGATAGAGAGAGAACTGATATGCGGAAAAACCGCCTTGGCTTTGTGTTTCAATCATTCAATCTGATTCCAGTTCTTTCCGCAGTTGAAAATGTTGAATTACCACTTATTTTGAAAGGGAAATCCAGCAAAGATGCTAGAGAAATCGCACTAGATGCGCTTGACGCAGTTGAATTAAAAGAATGGGCAGGTCACCTTCCTGCGGAATTATCAGGTGGGCAACAACAGCGAGTAACAATTGCTCGCGCCTTTGCTCATCAACCAGCGTTAATACTCGCAGATGAGCCAACTGGAAACCTAGATACGACCACTTCTGATTCAGTGATGGAATTACTTGTCAATCTGAATAGGAAAAAAGGAATTACATTCGTCATCGTCACACACGAAGAGGAAATTGCACGTCGGTGTACGAGGCTAGTAACAATCCAAGACGGCTTGATTACAAGTGATGAGAGAATTGAGAGAACTGGTGACTTTGAGGAAGAATGAGTGGGGTTGATTAATCTGTCAAACTCAGAAGAATCACCTCCCTCCGGAGGTGGGGATAGCGCAACCAAAAGGTTAGGTCGCAGTGTGCTCTTCAGCATATTATTCGTAGGAATCACCTTTTTCTGTACTAAAATGGTAGTTGGGATTGTCAAATCAACATCCTATGATGGTGTTGGATTTGGTTGGTATGCTACAGCAATCAGTTTGGGATTAGTGACAGCACTTGTTTCTCTACAATTACTTGACTTTGCTTCCTCAGAAAGAAGGCGGATGTTAGCCCAGATGGCTTTCAGCAATCTTCGCCGCCGTAAGCGTAACACCGCACTAGTGATTGTCGGACTTCTAATCGGTTCGGCAATTATCACCAGTAGTTTAGTTGTGGGCGACAGTCTTGATGCAACCCTGCAAGCTGAATTTGCTGAAGCATTAGATGAGGCGGATATTATCATCAGTGGCCGAGACCTTTTAGGAAATCCTGTTTGGATGAACCAAACAAGAATGGAAGGTTTTGTGGATACTTTGTTCAATAATTCAGACATAGATGCTGTTTCTATTGGAATCGAGATGCAAATTGGTTTGAAATCTGAATTACATCAGACCGTTGAGGCTAATGATGCCCACTGGTTAGCGATGGATGAGGATTACCAAACTCAAGGCACATGGAAACCATTTGGCGGATCCGGCGGCCCTCTTTACTCAGAAATAAATGATGGAGAGGCATACATCAGTGAGAGAGCCGCTGAAAAAATGGAATTAGAGATTGGTGATACTGTTGAAGTAAGTTGGTCAACAATTTCAGAAACCGGTCAGGTAAATCGAGATATGATTAATTTGACAGTGCAGGATATTGTGCCAACAAAAATATCTGGCTACATGGGTGGAGGCGACTCAACAATTTACACAAGTCTATCCCAGGCTCAAGAAATTCTAGAGCGTCAAGGAGAAATTAACCGAATTGCAATTTCAGCAATGGGGGGTGTTCTAGACGCTCAAGCTGCAGAGGAACGAGCATTACCTTTCATTAATTCAACTCTTGATGAGGTTATTATTGCAGGTGATTCGGGCTTAGATATTGCTACAGTGCCAGAGGATTTCTCCTTAGCAGTGCAACGAATAAGCGGTGAAGGTTTACTTTACGCCAATGAAGTTGAAAGTTTGAGAGAAAACATCACTACCACCTCTCCCGATGCTTCGGTTGCTGAATTGTTAATGGCTCCCTTACTCCAAATCTCAAGCGGTGGTGAAAATTTAACGGGTCTGATTTCTGCGGAAGTTACTGCAATAGATTCAGATGATGTTGCCGATTGGTACGCAACTCCATCAGGACTTTCAGTTCAGATGAAAAACACTAGTCAGTGGTTACAGTGGGTTCCACGTGGTGATGATTCAAAGGCAATACATTCAGTACATTCTGTTCGAGATGGGGTTGCTCTATCTTTGCACTCAGATGGTGTCCGCCTTTCCGCCCTTAGTGAGGATGAGGATTCACGAGATATCACAATGCCAGAAGGAGACGGAGAGTTGGTCAGTTTAGTAGTTACTGAGGCTGACCTAGGGGTTGCACTTCGCATCAGTGAAGGAGGTGCAGATCTTCTCTTTGGAGATGCCTACAGTGAGGGGGCAATAGTTTGGGATTCAGCATCAATTGACCTTTCTAATTTTAGTCAGAATTTAGAAGATGGTGGGCTAGCTTTAGAAGGTGATTCTCTATACCTAAGATTAGAGGGTGCTTTTACTAGTTCAACCTGTGAAATACCTATCCAAGAAATCAATTCAGAATTTAATTCTTGCAATTGGAATCTTGACCCTCCTTCAAGCCGTTCAATAACCACTTCTGGAGGCCTTTCTTGGGACCTATACGGGCAAGATTTACAGTCAACTTCTGCTCGTCTTAATGGCTCTATTGTTTCTGCTCATGACCTCGGTTTACCTAATGGTGAAATCCTATCCGTTTCATCTTCTGCTGTGATGGTTGAAGAGGCGGGTCTTTTCCGTTGGAATGGTACTGGTTTTTCACTTGCAGATACTCAGCCCGCAGAAGGTGCTGACAACCGAACTGCATGGAGTGATGGGGAGAGAACCATCATCACCTCCCCCTATGGTGTCCTCATATCTGATGGGTCGAATGTTACAGGTAGATTACCATATCAGATTTCGGTAGATGGCATCTCTAACTTGCCTCTTGTAGCGATTGCTTTGACTGAAGGCGTAGGGATCCCCAATCCAGAACCAGGTTCTCTTTATCTTTCATCATGGTCAGCAAATGGATTAGCATTGACTCCACCACAATCTCTGCAAGTTGTTGGATTGATGGCAGCAGCTAGAGGAATATTTGAGCCGATGGACTTCAATTACACGTTTACGGTACCAGAATTACCGGCTCCTCCAGGCCAACCAGGTCTTGATGATATTTCAATCGCAGTCGTCAATATATCGGATGCTCAACAACTACTGAATCGTGATGAAACAGTTCGCAGTATGGTGATGGTTAGTGGCTTCGCCTTGGTTTCCAATGATAATTTCTCCAAATTAGAGGTAAATATCACTGCTTGGGCCGACGAGATATCAACAGCGGAATCTGTTGGTATCAGAACAGTCGCCCTAAAATCAGAGATTAGAGAGCGTACTGCTGATTCTGGCGCTAATTTTTCCGCCCTCTTCCTAATTTTCGGCTCATTCGTCATTTTTGCAGGTATTTTACTTGTGATGAATCTCTTTGTCATGCTCGCAGATGAACGAAAATCCGAGATGGGTATGCTGAGAGCCCTTGGCATGCATCGTGGAGAATTACGAGGGATGTTCGTGATAGAAGGCACCCTCATCGGCTTAGTTTCAAGCGCTGTTGGAGCGGTAGCAGGGATTGGTGTAGCCAAATTATTGATGTTAGGTCTTGACCGAGTCCTCTCTCAGACTTTCCAACGAGGAATCCTCTTTTCTTGGGAATGGCACAGCCTTTTGAGTGGATTCTCAATAGGTTTCCTAGTTACTTTCATGACACTAATGGCGACTTCAATTTACATTTCAAGGCTCAATGTAGTGGCCGCAATGCGGGATATACCAACTAGAATGAAAGGTTCTCTGCCCTGGTGGACCATACTCATCTCACTGTTCATGTTGGGTTCAGCAATAGTTTCTGCAGTGCTTGCTTTCATGATAGGAGACCCTGAAACAGGTAGCCGATATGCATGGTGGTTAACGGCTGGTTTCCTATTCCTTTTCGGATTAGTACCGCCTCTTTACTTCATATTTTCAAAATTATTGCCCGAATCACTTTCATTCAGAGGTACAAGGATTTCACGTACCGTTCTAACTCCTCGCCTAACCATGACGATTCTAGGATTACTGATGTTCGGTTGGGGGATTTGGACCGATCCTATCAGGGCCGATTGGGAACTAGGTGATGCATCATTCATTATTTTGGGTCTATTCTTAGTTGGTGCAGGTGTGTTGTTATTGACTAGTTTAGCGCCAATGATTGCTCGCTCGTTAGCAAAAGCAGGCACCCGTATCTCAAGCCGTCTTTCATCGGTGTTACCAACCGCACTTGCTTATCCTCTAGCAACACCTTTCAGAACTGCAATGACCATGGGAATGTTCAGTTTGGTGGTTTTTGCTGTAGTAGTCCTGTCTGGGTATTCCGCACTTGTCGGCAACTGGCTTGGTGATATTGGCGAGGATGCACGCGGTGAATGGGAAATCGTTGCATTCGGTGATTTAGACCTTGGAGATAATTCTAGTGAATGGGATTTGGGTGAATTGCAATCATCCGATTTCGATGGCATTGCAACGATGCATACCGCAACTGTTCAGGTATATCAGAAAGGTGAAACTGATTTAGAAAACAAATCAATGTATACAAATATTCGCGGTTTTGATTCAAATTTTACAAGTTTAAGCGGTTTGCCATTATACTCATGGGAACCAAGTTTAGGGAATACAAATGAAGAGGTCTGGAATGCCATCCTTGAAAATGATACACTTGTTGTGATTGATTACACTATGGCTGTGGAATCGTATCAAGGCGAGGGCGGTGTGGTGTACGAAGGCATGGGCCTGAATATTGGTGATGCAATAATTGTCCAGGACCCTTTCAACCCAGCCATTAACGCTACTTTCTTTATTGGTGCAGTAATGAACGAGGAAAGCGGATGGTTTGCGAGTGGAGTAAGTGTTGCTAAACCAATTGCAATTGAGCGTTTCGAAGCAAATCCGTCCTCAGTCTGGTTCTCACTTCCACCAGATGTTACTCTTGAAGAACAGGAAGAAGTCGCAAAAGTTCTTCAATTTGAGTTGGTAGAAGAAGGTGCAATTGTATTTGCAATTGAAGTTCAATTCAAAGAGATCCAATCGTTTATTTTTGCTATGTTTAGCCTTCTTCAAGCATTCCTTGCTTTAGGGCTAATAGTTGGGATTGCTGGTCTTGGAGTAATTACCATTCGAAATGTATCTGAACGGGCCCATCAAACGGGGATACTTAGAGCTCTTGGATTCCAACGGAGTATGGTTATTGCAGGGTATCTTACAGAGTTGACTTGGGTTAGTTTACTGGGCATATTGAATGGGGCTGCTGTGGGGGTTGGTTTCCACTACCAACTGTACGTCAAATTCCTCAAAGATGAAGGGGCCGATTTCGTGCTTCCTTGGGGGCAGATTACGCTGATTATTTTAGGGGCTTATTTGCTTACTATTTTGGCCACTGCATGGCCTGTTAGAAGAGCCGCTTCTATACACCCTGCAGAGGCTCTTCGCGACATTGAATGATACAAAACGTATGCACCAAAATCAATACGATTGTGCGTTTACAAGAGAATTACCTAACAAAGTCCCGCGCATAGTATAAATATGGATTGAATAGGTGGGGCAATCCCTTAGTGGGAGGACTGTGACATGAAGAGAGCAACAAGTTTGGTTTTAGCGCTGCTGATGTTAATGAGCGTCGTAGCAAGCCTAAACCCAATAGAATTGAATGAAAGTGAACCGGTGGATGACACCAACGCCCGAGCCGATTATGAGGCTTGGTTGATGGGTGCGAATTCACCGCGAGAATCGACGACCGATATGACAGGCACGGTGAGAAATTCCGTGGATGCTGGCGAGGACATATTATTTGACCTCGTTATCAAGAACGATGGTGATAACGATATATCAGAATTGACAGTAACTGTAACTGTTGCTGATAGTGAAGGTACAGTATTGTTTATTGATGCAGAAGATGCAGCAGTTTGTGATGACACAATGTCTTGTGGTATCCAAACCTTCACTTCTGGCGATTATCTGGCTAACGGCCATTATATTGTTCGTGATTCAACAGGTGCAAACCTAGTTTGGACACCAGCAGCACCTGGTATGTATACCATCCATGTTGAAATTGATACTGGTGACCAAGATACCGATTTGAACAACAACATCCTAGATTATGATGTAAATGTAGTAGATTGGTACGATATCTCAACAGAACTTGCTTGGGATTCTGGCGATGACCCAATGACTGGTGCTGGTCCACATGGATTTACCATGACCGCATTTGTCAATGGTAGTGCAGAGTGGGATCCACGTGACGTTCAGATGGATGTTACAATGAATGGATTATTCCAAGCATTCCATGATGATGGTATGAACACTAACCCTGTATCAATGTTTGATGCTGATGGTGATGGTTCGTT
>CBFHYB010000054.1:6414-9708 GCA_965659915.1 Candidatus Thalassarchaeaceae archaeon | reverse complement strand
TGACAAAGTGAATTACTAATTTCACGTGGGTTAGGAACGTCTGAGCGATCCCAAAAGGTGAGATTTTCACCATCGGTCGAAGGATACCTCTCTGAAAACCGAGAAAGTTCGGACCCTGCCACACCATATTCAGGGTTGTCGATATTTACTCCAGAACCATCATACCCATACTGGGTTTCAGAATTCATTGCAGATTCATCAGCTGAGTCGTAGGTTGTAGCACCATCCTCCTTCTCAATAGTTGAAGCCGAAACTGTTGCTAATCCTAAAAGCATGAAAAGTGCTACAGTCGATAAAGCAAATCTTTTACGATTTGACAGTGAGTTGTTTGATTCAAAATTAATTGACATCATTCTTCCTCCTCGGTTTCTTTTTCTTCTGGATTTTTTGACTCTTTTCCTGATAATATTGCCACTGCCACTAGAATTAAAACTATCACTGCGCCGATATAAGTGCTTATTTTGGTTGAAATTTCTCCCTCATTATCCCCTGAAATTTGTGGAGCATCTGAATTCGCAAGGTGGCACTGAAAACTGCTCGCATCGCTCTCAGCAAAGAATACATCGCATTGAATTGATTCAATTTCTGTATTTCTGAGAATAATATCAGACAACCGCAGGGAATTGAACTCACTGGTTAACGAATTTAATTCTGCATCATTCTCATACCAGAATCGATCTCCATCACGCACCCTTTGGAACTGGTCCAAAACCAACATTTGTTGAGTTTCACCATAGATTGAAGATTCTAGTCTATCTTCTGCCATTACACCGATATATGCATCGATGCTATCAACATCTGGATACGCTGATGCTAGTTTTTGTTGTGAATCAACATCTGAACTGATATCACTCCAATCCGTGACTCTATCAAGCCCGAGACCTTCTCTCAATGAATTGTAATCTGTGAGCCCACGGTCACGGCCGCGTTGGATGTCCATTGCACAATCATCCATCCAGCCACCCCACATTGCCCCACTCATCAAATTGCGAAGACTAGGGATTACTGGCAAATCCATTTCTCTTTGAGTATCGTATGCAGCACCACGAATTGTAGTATCTATTCCACCAACCTCAATTAACGAGGATGATGTCCAAAAGCCATCCCTCAAATCCAAATGGCCGCCTGCAGATTCGTTGAGTCCTTCATCAAATTGTAACCAACCGTCAGCCATTTGGCTTCCTGTAGCAAATGCTGCTAACAAGATATATTCATTACTTAATTGTGGATTAATAGTTGAATTATAACCGGAATAATCATCCAAATTAATTCCAATAGACGGGAGATATTCATTGTATGTAATCGCTTGAATTTCAGCTTGAACTATTTTCTTAGCGCGCTGAAATATCTGTTCATCATTCCAATCGGAATTGCGCTCGCTCAAACCATCTGCTATCCGGTTGTGTTCTCTGATGAACAAGACTTGAAGTGAAGTGAGCCCAATGTGCTCTAGGTTTCTTGAATCACCGGTAAAAAATTGGAGATTGGGGTCATCCCCTGACACACTCTCTACATATTCTGTTATGCGACCAGGCACCATGTCCCAACCATCAACATCGGTTACTTTTAG
Source organism: Candidatus Thalassarchaeaceae archaeon (assembly GCA_965659915.1). GTDB lineage: Archaea > Thermoplasmatota > Poseidoniia > Poseidoniales > Thalassarchaeaceae > MGIIb-Q1. Next base: position 8,138 of record CBFHYB010000054.1, on the reverse strand, counting down.
ACGGCCTCCTTCGCCACTGCGAAGATAATCTTGAAACTCTATACTAAAGGAATAAATTGAACCACCATCAATCCAACTACTCGCCTCATTCGGATATTCTCTAGGATTCTCTTCACCATTTCCTGTACTAGAAATGAATTCAGTTCGTAAATATTTGATTCGTGAATCTTCTACACCACCTGGATTCATGATTTCATCATCAATTGGTATTGGAATATGTGCCTCTTCCAATCCACCTTCATGAGAAGAGTCTTGATGAGTTGTGAGTTGCATATCGTTGTTAATGAATTCAGACCAAAGTACATTCATGTTTGAAAGACCAAGCGGACTTGGTGTAGCGATTGTTTCTACACAGACTTGATTTGAAATAATTCGTGGATTTTCATATTCTGGGTGCGCCATTTCAGAGATATTGTCATTGAAAGATGATGAAGTTAATCGATTGATTTGGCTGTTAACTGCACCCCAATCGGTGTTAGCAATATTATTGCCACTGCCATCATTATTTCGTGTTACTTGAGGTGCTATTTCATCATGAGATTCGAATACACTTGACTCTTCTTTAGCAACTGGTGTTGCTGCTGTAGGAAGAGATAACGAGACCGATAAAAGCAAGAGTGTCATTATCTGTGCGAAGAGGCGAGTTGCAGTGAAGCCTTGAGCACGCTTTTGCAACCTAATGGGGATAGACATATCTCAACCACTTTTTTCGACTACAACTTCCGGTTAGAACTTTGTTCTATGCAATTAAATTAATTTTATCCGAAATGATTGAATTAATCGTGTGGGTATATTTCATAGGTGAAATCAGTGTGGTTAATGTTACCGAAGTGACTCCGGGGGGTATCCATTATGGGAATAAATCCAATTAAACGCCCCAAAAAAACTGCAATAATTATGGCGATTCTGACGATTACAACTCTTCTTTCAGCACTACCATCTCCTGCACTTGCACATTCACAAGGTGTACCAACGGAAACGATGGTAACCTTCACTGATGTTTCCGAAGCAAGTGGCATCAGTATTATTGACACCGGACCACTAACAAATTGGGTTAGTTATGGTCCAGGAATTTCGGTTGATGATTGTGACCAAGATGGAGACATGGATGTCATGGTTACAGCAAGATTCGACCATCTATCTTACGAAAATTTGGAATTCGAATCAGGGTCAATTCAATTTATGTTGAACAACGGAGATGGAACCTTCACAGATTGGACCAGTGAATCTGGAATGAATTTACAAAATACAACTGTAATTGGATCTTCTTGGGCAGATTACGATAATGATGGTGACAAAGATGTTTATCTCAGCGCTTTTGGCGAATCAGATGTTGATAATTTAGATTCTGGGGAGAGGAATATTCTATTCAAAAATAATGGGAATTGTCAATTTACTGATGTAACTGTGGATACTGGCGTTGGCCAAGGTGCTCTCGCCAATGCCATTGTGGTCAATGGAAATGTCACAGAAGTTGTAATGCAAAATGTAGGCTCTGATTATGCGACATCTGGCGGACTTGCTCCAGCAATTTATTTCCGTGATGCATACGGGAATGGCGCAATGGCTGAGGCTATCGTCACAGCTGATGGTGAAATTTCATCTGTTAGCATTACCAATGGAGGCGAAGGTTACGACGATGAAAATCCTCCTGAAGTGATATTTGTCAGTGGTGTGGCGAATTATGGCCATAGCACAACTGCAATTTGGGCAGACTACGACCA
>CBFHYB010000054.1:0-6316 GCA_965659915.1 Candidatus Thalassarchaeaceae archaeon | reverse complement strand
ACCCTCCTGAAGTGATATTTGTCAGTGGTGTGGCGAATTATGGCCATAGCACAACTGCAATTTGGGCAGACTACGACCATGATGGCGATGTTGATCTCTACTCAATGAATCTCGGTATTGTCGATGAGGAATTATACTGGGCGCGTACAGAAACCAACTTTCTCTATCGTAATGATGGGGATGTTGACGGTGACGGAGAAATAGAATTCAGTGATGTCACGAAATTCGCTGGTGTTAGCGGCCAAGGTGAAGTCTCAGATTCGCCGAATCAATTCTTCCTTTCAGGACTATACAGAATGGACCAAGCCAGCCCTTCAAACCCCTCAACGATGGCACAAATCGCTACAGCAGATTATCGAGGAACTGGGCTATCCTTTGCTGGAGTCTGGTTTGATTACGATAATGATGGTTGGGAAGACCTCTATGTTGCATCTGACTTCGGTATGTCACCAATCTATCACAATAATCGCGACGGTACTTTCACTGTGATGACAAAAGAGTTGGATATGGACTTACCAGGTACTGGCATGGGAGCACACGCTGGAGATTGGGATGGAGATGGAGACCTTGACCTGTGCCACTCAAACTTTGGGCCAAACTACCTTTGGGAAAACGATGGCGGGAATTCATTCAGTGAGAGAAGCCGTGACTTGGGATTCCGTGATGCGGGGTCAGCTGGCTCATTCGTTGCAGTGAATTGGGCTTGCCAATTCTTTGACTACGACCTTGATGGAGATTTGGACATCTTCTTTGGTGTTGGAAGAATCAACCGTTTTACTGCCTACAACAATAACACATTATATCGCAATGATGGTGATATTGATGGTGATGGTTTTGTCAATTTTGTGGATATTAGTGGTGAAATCGGCTTAAGGACTGGAATTAATGGAAACAAAACGATGGGTGTTTCAATCTTTGATTACGATGGTGATGGCGATTTAGATATCATGCTTGGGCACTCGGACCGAGCACCTCAGTTATTCTCAAACAATGCTGTTGAGGAAACTGGTCGCCATTGGCTCAAAGTTCAACTTGAAGGACGACAGACAGATGTCAGCACATCGCAAGGCTTTGGACAGCGTGATTATTCCAACAGTTATGGAACTGGATGCCTAGTTATCGTGACCCTTGAAGATGGTCACGAATTACGTCAGCATGTGTATGCTGGAAGCGGATTCCTAGGTAGTAACGAACCAACTGTTCACTTTGGGTTGGGTGCTGATGATTCAGTAAAATCAGTTGAAGTCGTTTGGTCAACAGGGATTACCCAAATTGAAAGAAATGTTGAAGCAGACCAAACTCTAGTGATGGAAGAACCAACAAGTTTGTTCTTCATGCTTTTCGGTATTGGATTACATCAAAATATTAATTCAACTCTCTATCTATTATTCACTATCATCTTGATTGGCGGTGTATTCAAGATATACAACAACAAAAATGATTCAACAACTGAAGATGAAAACGCAGAAGAAGAGTAATAATAGGCGGGTTGAAACACCCCTTTGGGGCGAGCATGGCTGATAAGAAATCAACATCAAATGAGGACGATGGAGGTCCAAAACTTGATGATGATAAATTGGAGAAAAAACTCCGTGCATCTGCTCGTACTGTCGTCAGAACTTGTATGCAAATGCGGTCATACGAAAATACCCTAATTATCACTGACCCACATACCGCTCAAATAGGTCAAGCGATTTATGAGCAAGCCTCACTAATCTCTGAAAGAGTTCTTCTCTTAATGATGCCATCATCGCATCAGCATGGCGATGAACCGCCGGGCGCAGTCTCTGAATTGATGCGTAAACAACAAATTGTAATCGCTCCAACACGCTTCTCATTGACCCATACGCGGGCAACTCGAATTGCCCGCAATGATGGCGCTAGAATCGCTACTCTACCAGGAATCACACTGGATATCTTCACAGAGGGAGGCATGACTGCTGATTTTGACCGCCTCCGAGAAGAAATCACAAGAGTTGGGGGCAATCTCAAACGCCGACGACAAATCAAGATAACTAGTGAGGCAGGAACCGATGTTGAATTTGAAGTTGAACATCGTCGGTGGAAACTAGAAGACAACGGGATATGCAACCGGCCGAGTCACGTAACAAACCTGCCAGCAGGCAAAATATTCACTAGACCAAAGAAAGATACGATGAATGGAAAATTAGTAATTGATGGATCATGGGATTCAACCCTACTTGAGGAACCACTGACCTTTACCATCAAAGATGGGCTCGTAACTTCTGTAAAAGGTGGAAGCATTGCTGAACTCATTGAAGAGGCATACGAAAGAGCTGCTGAAAGACTGAAACCAAAGGACAAAGACTTGGTTTGGACAGTAGCAGAATTTGGTTTTGGAATGAATCCAAAGGCGCGACTAGTTGGCAATGTATTGGAGGATGAGAAGGTCAAAGGAACCTGTTACCTAGGATTCGGAGATAACACTGCTCTAGGAGGTTCAGCAAATGTTGGTATACACCACACAGGAGTGGTACTTGAGCCTACAATTCACCTTGATGAAATGGTTCTTCTGCAAGCCGGTGAAGTCCTTGACTGAATGATAATTCACAGATTACCATTACATAACGGGCAATACTGCCAACTTTGTTCTACCCCGATTCCACAACGAGAGCAATTTTTGCCCGACTGAATGTTGTGGTGAATTGGTTGCGCTGGTGCTCTTGGAGCATGTGGTCCCCCGCTTACCAAATCCGAAACTGAATCGAGGGCGGATTGCTCAGGAGGGCTTGAAGGAGCCGCTGGCCATCCTGTTGCTGGGGTTGATGGAGAACTTGAACCGATTGGAGCGCGCTTTGGTGTTACGGCTTGGGGGGGTTGTTGCACTGGCTCTGTCGGTGCAGGTGGTGCAATTTGTGGTTCTACAACAGGTTGAGGCTGTTCCACTACTGGAGGTGATGGGGCAGTAGTTGGTTGAGGAGCCGGCACGGATTCTGGTTCAATAGGTGCAACTGGCGCATCTATATCTGCAGCAGCAGAAAACTGAGAGGCGAATGCATCGCTAGTAGCAACCTGCTGGTCCTCAGTTGGCGGGTTTGATTCAATTTCAACTGTCGGTTCCCTTACAATAACCATTGGTTCAGTTACCGGTTGTTCAGTCGGCTCTTGAGATACTACATCAACCAGTTGAGGAGATGTAGGGGCAGGGGCTGGAGTTGGAGTTGGAGTTGGAGCGATTTGTGGTGCTGGTTGTGGCGCCGCAACCGGAGCAGGTGCTGGCGGCGCAGACACAGGTGCTGGGGCTGGGGCCGGCGCTGGAGCGATTTGTGGTGCCGGCGCTGGCACAGGGGATGGGGCTGAAACAGGAGCAGGTGCAGGCTGAGTTGCATGGGTTGGTGCACCAAGGCATGAAATTGGAGTCACGGACCCAGTCTTAGCCTGCTCAATGGCGATATTCAATTCTTGAGATAATTGTAACAACACTGCTTTGTTCGCGGCGGATGATGCTACCAATCCCGCATATTGTGAAACATAATGTCCGAGTAATGGTAATCCACCAATCAAATGCCCAAGTCCAAACATTTTGAGAAGAGAAAAGATATCTGTTAGTGATTCAAGTGCATTCATCTCATGCTCAGGAAAACCTGGGTGAACTCCTACGTTACCTTCTGAATCCTCTCCCCCAAGGTACAATCTTAGTGGATCGCTGAGAGAGACTAAGCCAAAAGGCCCGGTTAGAAGATAATATATCTCACCGCCCTCACAACCAAGCCGCTGAGCAGCTTCTTCAAAACCAAATTCTGGTTGTAAAACCAAATCAATAGCGATTGAGAAAAACTCACCCATTCCATTTATTGGGTCTGTCTGATTGAGATGCAAGATAACGTCAGCCGAATCAGTTACACCGAAGTACGCTGCAGCTTCGTCCACAGCAATTCCTTGCGGCAATGAGGCCCCTTCAACCTCAGTTTCGCTTGGATTCATTCGTCATTCTCTCCTGATTAATTCGTTCAATTTAATCCTGCTTCATTGACAATGTATCTAGATTGTTTAGCATTCCAACCACTGGTTTGCAATTGACGAAGGATATTTCTTTCAGGTTCACCTGAAGCAATTGATTCACGAGCTTCACCAAGCGATTTCTCGAAATTTGCGGAATCTCTAGGGGTGAAAAGGTCCTCCCATTTGTTCGGTGCCGTGGGTTTTTTCGTTTTCCTGGCTCCAGCCTCTGCTTTGTTTCCACTCGGCTTCTTTCGTGTAGATCTTGTCTTGACATTCTCTGGCTTTGGTGCACCCGCAACCTTGCGAACTTTACGAGAAGGTGCATTAGCGGGGGTTGCATCATCTGAAACTACCGTCCTGCGAGTCTTCTTGGCTCTAGGTGCAGGACTGGAAGGGCTACTACCTGCACGACCGGGAGGGCCTGCTGCACGACCAGGAGGGCCTGCTGCACGACCGGGGGGGCCGCTTGAACCACCGGGGCGGCTGGGGCCACGTGCTCCAGGGCCTCTTGAAGGGCCGCCGCCACGACTTGGGGGGCCTGCTCGTCCTGCAGGGGCACCCCTGCTAGGTTGATTACCGCCTAAGCCAGAAAAGTCCTGTCTTGCGGCAGGTGCATTCCATCCACCTTGAGATTGTGAAGCGAATATATCATCATCGTCATCCTCTTCAAATTCATCATACAAATCATCGTCATCATCATCCCAATCATCCCCACCACGGATGATTCTAATACCAATCAAAGAGATGATGACTAAAGCCAGTAAAGCCCCTACACCGATGCCAATCATTTTCAAAGGTAATGTTGAAGATTCGGTTGAACCATACCACTCATCGTACCATTCACAAGATTGGTATTCATCTGGAACTATCATTCCTGGACTTAATGATGGATTGTAAAAATCCTCCCATTTTGTACACTCATCTACAACGTTTCCATCAGCACCGGTTGCTGCTGGACAACCGACTCCTTGAACGCCATCTTTAACTCCGGGCGAAAGTGGGCATTCATCACCCTCAAAACCAGTAATATTGTCACCAAATCCATCACCATCATTGTCCTTCCATTGGGTTGGGTCATTGATGAAAGCATCAGCTCCTTCTTCAACACCCCATCCTGCAGCAGGGTCTGACCAACCATCACCATCTGTATCTGGGCAACCCCAACGGTCACCGTTTGGTGAGCCTGTTGAATTACCAGCAACATTTGTACAACTATCACCTTGGAAACCACTCAATTCGTTACCAAAGCCATCCATATCTAAGTCACCCCACTGGGTTGGCTCAAGAGGGAATTTATCTACGTCATCAAAGAAGCCGTCGCCATCTGTATCAATGTCGTTTCGTGGGCAACCAACTTCATCCACTTCTGCGCCATCAGTAGTTCCCGGACATTCATCTAAGGCGTTTGAAACACCGTCATTATCCTCATCCAGTTGATATGTAGCGCATCCAGTTACATTATCAAAATACTCATCAATTTGGAGCGAATCTGTATTAGGACATTCATCCTCAATGTCAGGGACACCATCTACATCGGTATCAATTGTCAATTGGTCCTGACTACAACCGTTTACATCAACCTCTGCAAGCGCAGTTGTGTTAGCACAACGGTCTAGTGAATTTGAGACGCCATCACCATCGTCATCCTTTTGATTTTCAGAACAACCCATCCATTGACCAGAGGTATCAACCACCTCACCAATTGTTGTGTTACCACAAATATCGTCATCATCGATGATACCATCACCATCAGAATCCTCTGCAGGAAGTGGGCATCCGCGTCCACCATCCCCATTTGCATAACCAAATTGTTGAGGGCAGAAATCTCCATTTGTACGATTTGTGAAATCTCCAAAACCATCGCCATCGGAATCTCTCCATTGATCCGGATTAGAGCTATTTGAATCGGCGTTGCCCGCTGGGTGTGCACTTTCTGAAGAATCTGGGTTAGACCAGCCATCACCATCATCATCTTGACACCCGAATCTATCAACACTTGAGTTACCCCAATCTACTGGACAAGCGTCAGGAGTAGTACCTGCGGGATTATCTCCAAAACCATCCAAATCGGTGTCATTCCACTGGCTTGGATCCTCATTGAAAGCATCTTGCCGCCAAGCATCAGGAGTGGTATTATCTCCATAGTCATCTCCATCTTTATCATGCCATTGTTGAGAACAGTTAGCGATGCTACCGCATGGTTCACCTGAATTTCCGTTTCCGCCGGGCCAATTATCAGCACAACCGTTTCGGCCATCAGAATCTATCGCATTACATTGACTACGATTGTATACCCAAGTTGCTTCATTTTGATTTTGAGCCACATGAGGATCTGACCAACCATCACCATCTG
>CBFHYB010000053.1:0-9971 GCA_965659915.1 Candidatus Thalassarchaeaceae archaeon | reverse complement strand
GGACTCACAGACTGGAGAGAATTTGGTGAGACTTACACTAATGCATCAAACAAAGATACAGACAGTGATGGGCTTGAAGATTATGTTGAGGCTGTAGATGGATTCCAATGGTTAGGAGAACCCTACTTCACAAATGCAAGCATGTTTGACACTGACATTGATGGTTTAGAAGATGGTGAAGAAGTAATCTTGGGATTAGATAATTACGTCACTCATGCAAATGATTCAGACTCTGATGATGATGGATTAAATGATGGGAATGAAGTTCTTTACATCCCAAGACCGTGGCAAGCTGCCACAAACCCACTTGTCAATGATACTGATCAAGATGGTATGCTTGACGGATGGGAAATGCAAGTTCAGTCAACCATGGACAATACTAATTCCCACAGCCTGTGGGTTACAACTACTAATTTCCAGCCACCGGGTTGTACAGATGTAGGATGTACACGCGGCCCAGGTGGTTGGTTGTGGAATAACTGGATTCAAGGATTCGCGTCTGGAGGAGATGAGAATAACGATGGTGAACCTGATCCCAAATATTTCTTGTGGGACATGAATTTGACTAACTTCGCCATTCCTGAATCTAGTGGCCGTTGGGCACTTGACCCAGCACTTGGATCGCTACCAGATGCTGATTATGACATTGATAATGATTCTCTACCCAATGAAATGGAAGGACCAAACCGCTGGAATACAAACCCAGTGAATGATGATACTGATAATGACAAATTGCCTGATGGATGGGAAGTAAAATACAGTGCACAGGCTATCTCCCAAGGATTAGTTGACAACACTACATTGCAAAACCTAGGGGCAAGAGGACCAATGGACCCTGCACTTGAAGACAGTGATTTAGATGGGGTTATGGACGGTGACGAAGACTTTGACCATGATGGCCTGAATCGTACGGCTGAACTGAATAGATTCTGTCCTGGATGGAACGACCCTACTTCCGCACTATGCCACATTGACCCTGATGACCCCGAAGGAGCAAAATTCTACAACGACTTGGAGAATTACACAAACTACGAAGAAATGCTGAATGGAACAAATCCAGTCTTGAATGATACTGATGGTGATGGATTAGAAGATGGCCCAGAGGTATACCACATGGACAGCGATGGGGATAGCATGTTTGATGGCTGGGAGTATTACTTCCGCTTCGACCCATTTGATGGGGCTGATGCTAAAATGGATGTTGATGGAGACGGTTTCTTCAATGATTGTGAGCACAAGTGGCACACTAATCCAAGAGAAGGTAACAGCTTCCCTGGTCAAGGACAACATTGTGATCAATGGGCTTAACGAGAATATTCACCTTTGGGTGAAACTCTTGACTTTTGCAACCGCACAAATCATGAACAAATTGTGTCACACTTGATATCATAAGTCAATGCGACTCATATTGATGGAGGGAAAATGTTGGCATGTAGCACTTGCGTTGATGTCAATCATGTTGGTATCTTCATCACTTACGCTAATCAATTATGATAATCCAAATCAACCCATGCATATTCCTAACTACATCATTAGTAATCAGCAACCAACAATGATTCTTCAGAGTAACAATGGTGAGACATTCGTTGATAATTTTTCAATCAATGGAACAATTTGGGATGATGCTTTTCCTTCAGAATTATACTGGCAGTTAGAAGATTCTGGTGAAATTATTTACCAAGGTTCAGCGATTAACACATTAGAAGAGAATTTTTCTTGGCAGGATCCAACAACAAATTCATGGTCATTTTCAATTGAAATAAACGCTAGCAGTTTTCCCCCCTGCTCTTGTAGACTTACTGCGGTAGTAATTGATATTGAACAACAAGTGTCACAAGTGTACCTCCTTTTATTCATCAACCCTGACACAAATGGGTTGCCACCTAACTTGATGATAACATCACCTGAAACGGGAATAAATTGGAGGGGCGACCTAAATATTAGCGGGGTGGCAGTAAGTGAAATTGGATATCAGCCAACCCTTGAGTGGGCTGCAATTCAATCTAATCAAGCAAATCATTTCTGTGTCCGCGGGGTATTATCTGATTACCTAACAGTTGAAAATTGGAGAAATGATGGTGTTTCCTATTCGGGAAGTGATGTGTTCAACTTTCAAATCCAAAGTTCAGAATATGAAGATGGATGGTGGTTATTCGTTAGCAGAGCAGGGGATAATGCTGGCAATTTTTCAACAATTTCCTGTACCGCAATAGCCCTTCATAATCAGCAACCAATTGCTGCACTCAGTGGTACATCTGAAGTCAATGAATCTCAATTAGCCATTTTTGATGCAAGCAATTCAGACGACCCCGTTTGGGGTAAGGATGGGTTACGTTTCACATTCATTGTACGGAAAGATGGGGAAACAAATCCCCCTTTCATACATGATGCAGGCACAGAAAAAAGTTGGAGCTGGTATGCTAACCAGTCAGGACATTTTGATGTGATGGTTCTAGTAACAGATACCTCGGGATTATCAAATAGTACCAATTTAACTTTAATTGTCAATAATCTACCGCCAACCGCAGCAGCTAGTATTGAAGGAATTACATTTTCAACTGAAGAAACCATCAGATTACCAGACGAACCCCTCTGGACAATTGACGCGTCAGATAGTTCAGATACTGAAAATGATGTAGGTGGTTTGAACTTTGTTTGGTTTGTAGATGGGGAACCTGTTTCACTAGGAAGAGAACAAATCATGAGGCGGGAATGGATAAAGGATGAGTCAAAGATTCATCTCATTACTCTTAGCGTCACGGATGATGATGGGGAAAGTGACTTCATCGAGGTTTTTGTAGGTATAGAAGGCACCCAATCTGACCCATTATGGGATGAACCTCGATCATTTACTGAATCGATGATATCTGCTGTTGGTGGAGAAACAAATATGATGGCTGTTTTCATGGTAATACTTCTCATAATATCTTATGTCACATTCAAAATTACACGCAGCGGAAAAGGTGGGGACATTCCCAAGTGGGTAAAACGACGGACACCGGAAAATGTCAATGAGGATGACGTTGGTGAGCAATTTGAAAATGACGATTTAGACTGAATGCTAAATAAGAGTCGGGCTAGACGGGAAACCATGTTTGATGGGCACGGGTTGGACCTCTCCGCCGTCCCATCACCTACAAGTGTAGAAGATATGCGATCTCGCCAAGCTAATATTGGGAGGCTTTGTGATGATGATTCTATCTTGATAATTGTCAACAACCCAGAGGCAACTCGTAGTGCAGATGTAGAGTACCCTTACAGAGCCTCATCTGATATGCTATACTTCGTAGGATGGGACCGCCCAGATGCAGTGTTTTGCCTTTCTAATTCATCAGGGAAATTGAAGTCAGTTCTGTTTATTCCCCCTAGAGATGTAATCAAAGAAACCTGGACTGGAATTAGATTGGGACTCAAAGGAGCGGAGAAACAATTTCCAATTGATGAGGCGATTTCAATAGATGAAATGAATGATGTATTATCAACTCTATTAGATGACTGTACAAATGTATTTCATCAAAGAGGATTATCTGCAACAGTGGATGATATTGTGGACCAATCATTGTTGGAAACAAGCAGAAATAGGCAACGCACAGGCTCAGGGCCAGCAAACCTATGTGACCCAAGGCCGTTAGTTTCTGAACTAAGATTATTCAAATCAGATAGTGAATTAGAATTGATGCGCCATTCATGCAAAATTGCATCGGCAGCTCATATTGAAGCCATGAAAAATGCATCGGCAGGAATGAATGAATACCAATTACAATCAATAATTGAAGGGTGTTTCATCTATAATGGAAGTCAGTGGTCTTACCCAAGTATTGTTGGAGGGGGGGACAATGCAACAATATTGCACTATGTAGAAAATGATTCACCAGTATTGGATGGTGATCTCGTTTTGATTGATGCAGGGTGTGAAATCTCGGGTTACGCTAGTGACATTACTAGAACATGGCCAATTAATGGGGAATTTACAGAACCTCAAGCAATTCTTTACCAACTCGTTTTAGATTCTCAATTAGCAGCCATATCTGCTTGTAAAGCCGGTCAATCTTTTGATGCACCTCATAATGCAGCAAAGGAAGTAATGGCACAGGGATTACTTGATTTAGGGATAGTAGAAGGACCAACATTAGATGAGGCTATGTCACCTGAACAACTAGGTACTTACTTCATGCATCGCACTAGCCATTGGTTGGGATTAGATGTGCATGATGTAGGCGTTTATGCACCTGATGATGAACCCCGATTGTTAGAACAAGGAATGGTTCTCACTATTGAACCGGGATTATACTTTGGAGCCTGGAGGCCGGACATAGAAATTGATGAAAAGTGGTCCGGTATTGGAATTAGAATCGAAGATGACGTATTAATTACAAATGATGGTCACGAAGTTCTAACCCAAGATTGCCCAAAAACAATTGAAGAATTAGAAAGAATAATTGGGACTTCATCCTGAACAAATTAATGATGCTGAAAATATAAATTGGTGATATATTGAGTACATGGAAAGATATTCTTGAGCAACAGTCTCGAAGTAACCCACCTCGGTTGTCTGTTGAAGATGCAATCTTACTTTACGATGAGGCTGATTTCAATGCTTTACGACAAACTGCACTCGATAAACGACGCAAAATGAATGCTCCAAGCGAAGTAACATACCTGATAGATCGGAATATCAATTATGGTAATGCTTGTACCATAAATTGTCAATTCTGTTCCTTCTATAGAGCGCCCGGGCACGATGAAGCATATCTTCAATCAACAGAACAAATTAGTGCGCGCGTCAGAGAACTTGAAGCCATTGATGGTTCTAGAATTTTGATGCAGGGTGGAGTAGATCCTAACTTACCAATTGAATGGTATGAAAACTTGTTGAATTACTTACGAGAGAACCACCCCACGATTGACCTAGACTGCTTCTCTCCAATTGAAATAGAAGGGATTGCGGATGTTTGTGGACTCACAACAAGTGAGGTTTTGCAACGATTCAAGAAAGCAGGTATGCATGGATTACCAGGTGGTGGCGCTGAGATGTTAGTTGATGATGTGAGACTCGGAGTTTCCCCCTTGAAAGGGAGTGGGGAGAATTGGCTGAAAGTGATGGGAGAAGCTCATTCAATAGGTCTTACAACGACTGCCACTAACGTCATTGGATTTGGTGAAACAAATGCCCACCGAGTTGGCCACATGGAGAAAGTCCGGCAATTACAAGACCGAACAAATGCTGAAGGGAACATAGGTTTCACTGCTTTCATAGCATGGACTGTCCAATTAGAAAATAATGCATTTGGGCGCAGTAAAAGAGGTAGGCGGAATCAAAAAGTTGGACCTGCAGAATATCTCCGACATGTTGCAATATCTCGATTATTTTTTGACAATATTGACCACATCCAAGCCTCTTGGCTGACCATGGGCATGGATGTCGCCCAGTTAGCCCTGTTTGGTGGTGCTGATGATATAGGTTCCACTATGATGGAAGAGAATGTGGTTTCAGCAGCAGGCACCACGAAAGTGCTGTGTACTGAAGAGGAATTACAGCATGCCATTACTAGGGCTGGATTCAAAGCAATTAGAAGAGACTCTGATTACAATTCACTTGAAACTCCAACACTAGTAAATGATGTACAAACATTGCCTACCCCACCACCCTTACAATGATTCATTGTGGGGGTTTTATTGATCAATAGTCGCACACTCTTTATCTCGCATCCAAGCTTCTATTTCTAGAGTTTGAACACTATTTGTCTGACCTTCATTCATTGCTTGACTAGGTGGTGAGTTTTCCATTTGAACACTAGAATTACCAGAACTGATATTGGTGTAATAAATCACATATGAGACAACTCTAATGTCTTGATTAGCACCACTTTGTTCATTCTGAGGCACATAATTTACACCATTGTATAATCCTTGGTATCGTAACGTATTCGCACCGCCAGACCAATCCACCCAGTTTGAAATATCCCAAACCCAGGGTTTTGTGTCTTGACCTGCACACCATCCGGCTCGACCATAAGGCCACGAGCCTTTTTGATTGGCTACTGTACCCATATCTGTTGCCTTAGCACAACCTTCTCGATCGCTACTAACTGTACCGTTTCCGGCCATCGGGAAATCTTCTTGAGTCACATGCCCATTCATAGAGAAACGGTGCTCATGGTTACAAAACTCTGCGCAATTCGCATCATCTTTACCAAAACCATGACCAGTCACGACTGAAGAAATAACTACCTTGTCAGTACCTGCTGGAATTGATAAATCATGAACACGCTTGTAGATAGATTCGTTGTTGTATTGGCCACGGAATGAACCACCACTGAAGGCATATTCTGCTGATGTTGGCCGCATTCCATCATCATCCCAATTTGATAGATATACTGAGATATTGAGCCACCCACCGTTTGCACCTCCGTATCGGAACTCTTGTTGACCACCATCTTTGAGCATGAACAAGTATGGGCTGATATCAGTGAGCCATCGCCCTTCCCTACCATATGTTGTGATATATCTTACAAATTCATCACCACAAGTTGAATGGTTGCCAAACTCTTGACAGATATTCAACCTCTGATCATAATCCCACTCGTGGCAACCACCCCAACTTCCATCCGCTTTCTGATATCTGTCACGTTTTTCACTACAACCATGATGCATGTAAACTTCCATCGTGTTGAATGTTAACATGGTAGCTGCATCAGGGAATGTGCCATTGGCAAATGATTTGTGACCTCCACCCCAACCACCTGTGTGCCTCTGAGCATCCCACAAATCAACCACAGTAATTGCAGGGTCATGCTTTCGCATCTCCACGGGGAACTCTGCATTCCACATTTGCGGTTCTTTTGCTAGATAATCAAATCTGTAGTCAGGGTCGGAAGACCATGTCTTTGCCCAATTGTATAGTGAACCAACTTCACGCCACTGTTGAAATCTATCAATACCATAGTAAAATTGGCTCCAAGACGAAATAACACTTCCAAGACCACCTCCAATTGAGCCAGCCTGTTGATAAACGAAGTGAACATTATCATCCACCCAAATTTTCCCTTCATCGTTCTGACTATTTCTGTAAGAACTTACTCTACTAGCCATTGTGTCAACATCTGATTGCCAATCACTATCATATGAGCCGAAGAAAATGTGGCAATTCTTTGGAACGCCATTCAATAATGTACCAACATTTTGACTCCAAAGGCCACTCATGTAGGAACTTGAACTCTGTAAGAAAATGAAGATATACGTACTATTGCCATCCCATTGTGTTGAAAGTTGCCAATTCCCATCATACTTTGTTGCAAAGTTGAAGTCAGCCGCTTTGCCAAAACGTGCAGATGAGTACGGGCCAGAATGCCATGTAACTGGGTTTTGGATAACGGCACACCCTATACTATCAACTGACCATCTCGGGGGGGAATTAGGGCATTGGTCAATATTTGCAAAGACTCCGTCACCATCTAAGTCAGCACATCCTTGTTCGTTGACTATCAATCCAATGGGGGTGCCTTGACATGCATCTGTATCGTCCATCACGCCGTCACCATCATCATCCCACTCGTATGGTGCACAACCGTATTCATTTACTGAATAATTTGCAAGTGTATCTGGGCATGAATCATTGTCGTCAAAGACGGAATCGTTGTCGTCGTCATCATCTTCATCATAATCTCTGCACCCATCTGAATCCTGGTCATTATCGGCGTCTGGAATCCATCCGATAACACCTGTTGGGCAATCATCCAATGAATCTGAAATTCCATCATTATCATCATCAATATCCGCGCCTGAATCGCGACACCCATCACGATCATAATCTGAAACAAAGTTGGATATCCATCCATAAGGTGAATCTAAACAAGAGTCTGCTATGTCTAGGATAGTATCCCCATCATCATCATCATCTTCATCAATATCACGACAGCCGTCACTATCTTTGTCAACTATCGGTGTAGAAAGCCATCCAAGTACCCCCTTGGGACAATTATCAATTGTGTCACCTAAGCCATCATTATCATCATCAAGGTCTTCAGTGAGGTCATAACAACCATCTGAATCATAGTCAGTCGTCAAAGAAGATGAGAACGATTCACCATCGACACAATCGTCAAATTCATCAGCCACGCCATCTCCATCAAGGTCCGAAATCGGCTCTTCTAAAGGTTGAATTGAAACTAATACACTATCTTCTGAAATAGTATATTGCCCACAACTTGCGGAAACTGTACCATTATTGTACCCGCTCAAAACCCCTAACGAAATTGAAAACATCCCGCTAGAATCATCATAATTTATTGGATCAGATGTGGGTTCACCATCTGAACTGAGAGAATAGGATATTGTGCATGAAGAAAGTGCAGAATGTGTTAATTGGCCCGTTATTGACGTTTCTTCACCAACTTCGTAACGAATATCAGACCTCCAAATAACCATCAAAACATCTTGTTCTATTGGTGGATGCACTGTAAAACTCTTGGTAATAGTATCGGAAGATTGGTCATTATCATCAACTACTGTGAACGATACATTGTAATCACCTGGTTCAAGTCCTCCTAAGCTATATTGCCAATTCCCCTCTTCATCAGGTGTTTCATATATGGTACCCCAAGGGATTGAGAATGCTATTGTCACCCTGGCTTTAGTTGGTAGTTCATCAGTAACACTTCCACTAACATACACTAACCCCCCATAGTTGATATCATCAACTTCATTTGCGGCTATCAATGGAAATTCATCTACTGTCTCGACCATGTCACTGTCGGATTCAAAAAATCCTAAGCAACCTGAAAAAAGGAAGAGTAAAACCAACATTATTGCTAGACAAGCCTTTTTGTGCACGATTTACCGAAAGCGTGCCAAGTCAAATAATTTGGCAACATCAGTAAAGCAGGAATCAAGTTGATTCTAGGCGCCCACCATGGGCAATTAATTGTGGAACAGCGTGCGAATTATCTAATGATTCTACAGTAAGCCTCTCAATCCAGTATAAGGGGCGCTTTCGGCCACTTTGAAACTCAAGGACTAATTCCCAATTAATGTTAACAAAAGGACCATACTCACTACCTGGCCAAGGGCCATTTGGAGTATCCAATTCAACCTCAACATCCGAGGAAATTGATTGTATACCACCATTCACTTGAATTCGCATTGGTTCAATGAACAAGTTACTCGATCCTCTACCAATCAGCATAGGTGTTGATTCTCCAATTCCAGAACCATCATCAGCACTTTTCATCCACCCACCTGGGAGTGGAGTTGAAAGACCTACAGGAGGATAATCAAATTCATCCCCACACAAAGCAGACATCATTGCATTACGATGCGGGGGTAACAAACCAACCCTGATATAACCAAGCAATTCGCGATTTTTTAATTGTTCAGGAATAGCCACTTTTACCAATATTGGGCCCTTTGTATTGGAATTACTAACACTTATTTTTGGAGACTGCGGTAAATTATTTTTAAACATGTGTTGACTTCTAATATCCGCAACATTGCCCAGCACCCTAAGAATAATAGGGATTGCAACGAAAGGTGCTGCCATGACAAACAATATTGGATAATCCAAAAGCCCAAGATTAACACTACCTGCAAACCTTTCTGAAATTAAACCTGCACCTAAAAGAACTGGCTCAAGTACGTGCATAACAATTGCAAATATTAGAATTGTAACACCATAAGGTATCCATTTTCTTGCTATAGAGTGTAATGGGTGAGGCGATAAACCCCAACCAACACGAGATGTAAGAAGAGCCTCTGTTTCGGATTTTGAATCCTGCTCGGAAACTAATTTTGCAGATTTCGGTTGGTCATTACAAATTGTTCTATGAATGAACCATCCATCAGTAGAACCAAGGGATAATTCATTCTGTTCATCATCACCTTGTGACCAGCAAACATCTGTTGAATACATCTCATTGGGGATGTGTGAAGGGGCATCAAATGGTGGAAATCTCATGCGCAAGTTTGTCCATTTT
>CBFHYB010000052.1:2197-10036 GCA_965659915.1 Candidatus Thalassarchaeaceae archaeon | reverse complement strand
AAAGTAGGCCAAATTGGCGATATCAGGATAATTCGCAGCAGTGCGGTTCAAGACGGGGTGGAGCGTCTGCAAATTGTGGCAGGGGAGACCGGACGCGAGTACGCCCGTAAACAAGAGGCGATTTTAGCCGAAGCATCAGATGTCCTAGGAGTCAATGCTGAGGAACTACCTACCGCAGTTCAAAGGTTCTTTGATGAATGGAAATCACAAAAGAAAACCATTGAAAATCTTGAGGCTGAAATCGTTAGACTGAGGACTAGTGGTGGCGGTGATGATAGTTTTGAAAAAGATGGGGTTCGTTACGTCATTATGGAAGGGACTGGAGACATGCGACAACTGCTTGGGATGGTTGGCGAATTGACACGTGACCAAGCAAATCCAACAGTAGCAATCCTCGGCACTAGAGAAGGTGGGGGTAAAATCCTAGTAGCTATCACTGAAACTTCTGTCGCGTCTGAAAGGCATGATGCTGTGGAAATTCTCAATTCAATATCCACTCACATCTCAGGAGGAGGTGGTGGTAAGCCGACATTTGCTCAAGGCGGAGGATCAAATCCAGACGGTTTAGATGATGCACTTGATGCGGCCAAACAATTACTCGGACTTCAGTGAGTAACCAATAACCATTTGTTGGAGATATGTGATATGCCTAACTACTCACCAACCCCTTTTCCTCCAAGAAAAATATTACCATACGAGGATTTACTCATTATTATCGGAGTCGATGGTGAATTAGCCAGAATCAATTGTAAAACATTAGAGCAAAAGGGTGGATTAGTGAAACCCTTTCCTAGTCCGATAGAAGATGCTACTATCGTTGATAACAAGATAATTGCAACTTGGGTTCTGCCTGAATTATCACTCGCCCGTATGGCTTCATTGCCATTAAATGAAGAATTCACTAATGGAATTGACATGAGTCTGTTACGACTAAAGCAGAATAAAAGAGGGCAAGATGTGCCCGTAGCGGGAGCCGAATGGAGTCATTCACTAGATGCTGAACCACTCGGAATAACATCTCATGACGGGCTAATTTGTTTTGTAAATTATAATCGGGGAGTATATTGTATTGATTCTCAATCAAAAGAAATTTGGCGGATTAAAGAAATTGAATGGTTAAATCAAAAACACATTGAAGATGCATCAGTTATTCATGCAGTAACAACAGGCCCACATCCAACTATCAAAAACCAACAATGCATTTGGTTATGGGGAAATGGTTCAGGATGGGTTGCCTTAGAATGGGATACTGGTGAAATAATTGCCCAAGGTAATTTGGAGAACAAAGGAATTCTTGACCAAGTAAGAACCGACCAAAATGGTGGTTGGTTAATTGGATTTCAAAGTGGTGAAATCATCAGATGGGATCCAAAAAATAATTCAGAAGATATTATTGAAGGAGGGCCGTTTTGTGATGCCGTTTTCTCTAAAAGAGGGTGGGATATAATCGGCTGGCGCGAGGACATAACTTGGGATGAACATCAAGTAAGTCGAACTCCAAGAAAGGACCTGGGAGTCTGCTTTTTCAACCACAAGTTAGACGGTCTGTTAGTCTTGAAGAATTCAGGTGAATGGGTGGCGTTTAGCCACTCTAACTAAATTTCACTCTTCTTCAGTTGAGACTTCTGCCGGTGCTTCTGCAGCAGGTTCGGTTGCAACTGGTTCGATTGATGCACCTGCATCATAACCACATCTACCACAGGTTGAACGGTTAGAATGATTTGCTAAAAACACGCCCGGACCACAAATCTTGCAGTGCTCATTCTTGCGAATTAATTTGCCATCTTCAACAGTGTATAGGCTTGAACGATTTGACATTATTCTTCACCTCCAGAAACATCATCTTCAGTTTCAATTTCTGCTGGTGGTGCAACATCTGGGACCTCAGCAGGCGCTTTTTCAGCAGGTGCATCTTCTTCATCACCTGCAACACCATGCCTATCAAGGATGTATTGCGGCTCAATTTGCATTGCTTCGGGTGAATCATAAATGAATGCCAAACCAGTAGTCAAAGGTTGGCCGAAACGAGTGTTGACATCTTTTACGATGACATTTGATGCTGATGAACCCGGTTCAAGTGATGCAACTTTGCTTCGCAGGTTGCTCCGACTTGGAGTTGCTGATTGTTCATGTCGCAACTGAAATCTGATTTCAATACGACTCAATAATGAGTTTTCTTTTCTGTCTACTATTTCCATAATAATCCCTCCTACATCAGCGCACGTTTACCTTTAGTGCGTAGTTTCCTGCCCTCTCAATATTGAGTATTGATGAAATTTCTGAGCGCTCTGGGTTGAGCACAACAACATAACCTTGCCAATCTGAACTTAGGTGTGCACCTGGACAAAATGGACATTCCGGGTTGGTTGGTTTTACTCGCTCCATATCATCTTTCAATTCTTTAGCCAAAGCCTTGTGCTCTTCATCAGAAGGGTCCAATCCGTTCTTGTTAAGGAATACTAATTGGACTAAAGCTTTCTTAGTTTTAGCAATCACATCATTGTTTGATTTAAGACACCATCCAAGATTGCCAGTTGCAACTTCGATGATTCGGTGGCACTCAGAACAAGCAAGTTCAACCTTCTTTGACACATTATTCACCGCCGTTTACTAACCATTCGTGAGCCCCAAGACCTGGTTGCTTACAGGTAAGCCCAATCTTTGATGAGCGAGGGTCGTGTGTGTTTAATGAAAGAGTGACCACACGAGAGCGTAGAGGGTCTGCAATAGAGAGTTGAGAGCCAGAACGGCTACCAGTTATTTTACCTTCATTTTGGTTAATTTGGACAGGTTCTTCAAGAATTTGGGATTTGTGTAATAGGCCTTCTAATGGACCAATTTGAACGAATGCACCGAATTCAAGAACCTCTGATACAGCACCGTCAACAATCTCGTTACTGTCAAGTCGGAAAAGCACGGCTTTGAAACGTACATTTTGGTAAATCGCTCCATCCCCATGTATGATTCTGCCTCGACCAATCATTTCGTGATCATAGGTAACAATGACAAAATTGTCATCATCATCAAACTTACCTTCAAACGCCTGATGCGCTAGACGGTCAACGTGTTGACTCAATGATTGCCCCTCGCGAATGTATTCCGCGGGGATTCTGATAGTATCCTCTCTGACTTCAAGTGTGTACATCTTTTTTTCCCTCCATTCACCGCTCACTGAGAGGTGTGCCGTGGAACGGAAGGGTTCACAACCCTCCCGTCCCTCACAGGCGACGCCTCCAGAAGAGAGGTTTCCAGTGGCTCGCCGACCTACTCCCCCTTTATCAGCAAACCGGTTTCAGTGAATTGAATAGAAGCCAGTATATGATAGGGAATATGTGGATTTAACCTTGAATTAAATGTTATATGAAATAGTCATTTAATTTGATTTGACAAAATCAGTATTGGCATCAATTATCCTTCACTTAATTTTGATTTCATAGAAATTCATCGTGACCCCCGTAGGGGTCACGTACCCTCACAAACGCGTTTTACCCTCAGCGGATTTAGTGAAGGTTGAAGTAGCGGCCAAAGGGCAAAGCAGTATGTGATTGGGCCTGCCGCGAGGGATTTGAGGGGAAAAACTGCTTTCATAGCGTTATTCATCACCTTCTCAATGCTGTTACAAATAGTACCACCAACAAACCACAACCCACACTTGGATGAATTAAACCCTAATCCATTCGTTGGCAAAAGTTCTACTGAATGGATAGATGGAGGTGAGGCGTGGTCTCAACTTGGCAGATATGGCTCAAGAAATGCCACTGCACCAATACACAGCGTAAGTGGGGGCCCAGGGAATGGCGCTGTATCTGCAGTTTCGGAATTAGCAACTATTGATGACCCGGTGGTTAATTGGGCGCATTTTTCAACGGGTAGTTATGGCGCACAAGGTTTAGCCACTGTTGTTGGAGATTTTGGAGCAAACATCGTTGTTACTGGGGACGCAAACGAGCGTTGTGGTGACGGGCATCTCTTCACAGTGCTAATCTCTGAACGAGAGTCTGGTGGTTCCACTCATTCATTCTTGAGTATCATCGAGGGAGATACCAGCAGGAAATCTTGGGAAGTAGATCTTGGGGTTACAGATTCCGTAAAGGCTGCACCGGTAATATTGGATGTTAACGGAGATTCAACTCTAGAAATTCTAGTTGCATATGATGCACAAGGAACTTTCAACACCGAATTATGGTCACCTATCTTGCAATGCGGTGAGGCTGGGTGGAATGCGGGTGGTAGCCACTCAGCCGAATTATTGTGGTCATACACAGACCCTGACCTCGGCATCACAGTTCCATCCCCCTATGTTCTAGCTAATCATCAAGTTGGTACTCAAATTCTTCTTGGTGATTTAGATATGGATGGGGATGCAGAAGCAGTCTACTCCTTGGTTAACGAAGGTGACAGTCAAGTCGTAGTGCTGGCATTACCATTGATGGGTGGAGGAGTGCCAAGTCCTATTTGGCAAGTCAGTCTTGACTATGGGGAGATTCCATCTGACCCTGCATGGGTAAAGATAGATGATACAAACTCAGCAGTATTATTGACTACGATTGACCCAAATGATGGGAATATCTGGGTTTGGCGGCTTGACGGAGGAAATGGTGCACCACATTGGGGTGGTGTTTCCCTCAACAACCTCGATGGAAATACAGATTCCCCTCACATTAGACTACCCGGCCCTGTTGTTGCAGAACTTGATGGAACACCAGGGGCTGAAATGGTTGTCACCATCCCCACTGATATTGATGGAGGAAGTACAGGGGATGGTGCTGAATACATTGGAATGGAAGTCAATGACGCAACAGAATTGTGGTCATTCCGGGCGACGAATGGATTTGGCGAAGCCCCTCCAGATGTTTTTGATACCACAGGAGATGGTATTGACGACAGAGTTTGTTGGGTAACATGGTATCGTGTTGACACTGATCGTAAGGGTGTATCGGGGTGCCATGACGTCACTGCTTCTCTTGGCCCTGCACTAGAATTCTCACATCTAATGGACAGAAGTTCAGGCAATCCTAACGATGAAATTGCTGTCTCACCACCTTTCCACCTGGACTTAGACGGACAAGGAGCACCGGAAACCGTTGTCAGTTTTGGCCGCACATTATGGGCATGGGATGGAGATAGTGGAACTCAAGCAGGTATAGGTTCAGGATGGACTGATGAACTCGACTTACCACACAGGGCTTGGGCTGCGCCAGCATTGGCAGATTTAGACGGCGATGGCGCTCTTGACATCATTATTGGTGATACTTTAATTTCACGAGAAGCACCAGATATACGGCCATTTATTGATGATAGAGGAGTGCAATTCACACCTAGCCAACCTGACCCTGGTGAAACATTTACTGCCACCGCATACATCGAAAATGTTGGAACTGTTTCAAGCGGTGAAGCGGTTGATGCTGTGCTCTACTACGATGATGTAGTAGTCAAATCAGTTCGGCTTTCAGAAATGGACCCTGTAGCACCTACAGGAGATGGAACCTTCTCGTCGTTTTCTGTTGAATTAACCGCTGTGTTAGGGTCACACACTGCAAGAATAGTTGTAGACCCACATGGAAATCTCACTCAATCACGATTTGATAATGATGAACAAACTGTTAACCTAACCATAGTAGAACCATATGATGTTTCAATAAGCATACCAGTTGATCCACCTAGAGTGGACCCCGGTTCAAATATGGATATTGATATCCCCATTTCATCAACCGGACGCCTAGCAGGAATTTGGACAATGTCAATTGACGACTCTACATTACCAAACAATTGGACAGCGCAGGACATTTCTAACGGCGGTTCAACTTCAATTCAAATAGAGCCAGAACAGCCGTGGACTGCTACAGTCAGGATATCAGCACCGCCTGAAGCATTGGGATCAGATAATGGTCATTTGACAATCACCATGACATTAGATGAAGATGCAAACATCACTGTTTCATCTCTTTTACCAGTTGAAGCAAATAGAACCCGTGGCCTATCAATACGAGGGCCAGCGGGGACAGCAGAGACCACTGGTTATGGATTACCGGGGTCACTAGGTAGTGCTTGGCTATTGGTGGAGAATCTTGGGAATGCGCAAGAGACCGTTAGTAAAAGAGAATGGAATCCAACCTCTTGGAGTAATGACCTCACACTTCACGACCAATCAGGGGAATTAACACTCATCACTCTAGCACCGGGCCAACAGCTTGAACTTCACGCAAAACTACCAGTACCCGGTTCAACAACTCTCGGAGAAAGTGTGACCACAACCATGTCAATCTGTATAGGGACTGGTGCCGAAGAAGTGTGTCGAGAAATTGATATTACATTCGTTGCAAATGGAGTTGCTGTGAACCCCGATAACTTCCGCAGTATTCCAGCAACTGGGATTAGTTGGAATATAGATGGTATTTTGCCGCAAACTGCTAACAATTTATCTTGGGATTTGCAAGCAAGTGGCATGCTAATTAGCGGTTGGAATTGGCAAGCAAGTGGTGATTGTCAATTAGTTGGCACTTTGCTTTCATGCCACGGTATTGCGGGGTCAACTTTCAGTGGTTCACTTACTCTGGACCAACCAGTTGATGCCCCGCCACAATTCCATCCATTCGCGATGAATGAGTCCAATCACAGTGGTTACAATCTTGATTTCTCATTACAAGTTTTGCAAGTATTCCGTTCACAAATTATTGTTATCAGCCCATTGGGTGATCCTGTCTTAATGAACGTCTCGGAACCGACATGGATAGTGTTAAAATTAGAAAATCCGGGGAATGGCCCTGACACTTTTGATTTGGTTGGTAGATTAATTGCCAACGCAAACTTTAGTGAAGACCCGGGTATTATTTTCTCAATTCCAACCTCAACCTTCACAATCAATGCTGCTGGATTGACTCAAGTACCAATCCAAATCACTCTACCGCATGATACACCTGCACGCCAAGGCATGTTGGTTGAATTTTCATTACGCTCACAAGGAGATAGTTCAGTTGTCGACACTGCAGTCATGGAAATTGAAGCACGCCAAGACCACCGATGGAATGTCAGCCTATTAGACAACGACAGAACTGTTGAATCAGGTGGAAGCGTATTCACTACACCTGGAACCTCAACATCTCTTACTCTAATGGTAGAAAATATCGGGAACTTTGATGACAGCCTAGATGTTTCTTCAAGCCTCACACTAACAATGGCGGGTAATGACACCAATATTGACTGGCTAATTGGGGATGGAGATAGTGGCACTCTAGACGTCAACCAAAGCGATACCATTGAGTTGGCTCTAACAATTCCAGAACTAGCATGGAATGGCACTATAGCATCAATTGAATTAGAATTATCATCTGATGGCCTACTACTGCAAACTTTTACTGTTGATGTTGAAGTAATTTCACAGCCACTCTGGATTATTCGTGCTACCGGTAGTGACCTAGATGTCGCACCCGGTGGGTCAAACATCACATTGGAATTAGAACAGAGAGGGAATTCGCCGTCACGGGCTTATCTTTCTGCTTCTATTGATGCAGTCGGATGGAATCTGACTTTACCAGGTGATATGCCCTTCCTAGACCCCGGAGAAAGCATGGCTATCCAAGTGTATATTGTACCACCACAAGGGGCGATATCGGGCCCTACTGCTGAAATGACAATCATTGCACGTAATGGTGATGGAAGTGGTACTGGTGAAACTATTCTCCCACTAAGAATCCGCCCAGCGTATGATTTCACGGCCACTACCCCTAATGATTGGGAGGGTTGGCAAGTAAGTGAATCCGGCGGCATGCCAAGAATTACTATTGCAAACCTAGGGAATGCAGCTAACCAACTTCATGTTGAACTCATAGGGTTACCATC
>CBFHYB010000052.1:0-2097 GCA_965659915.1 Candidatus Thalassarchaeaceae archaeon | reverse complement strand
ACTGAGGCAAACATCTCACTCGCTTGGGGTGAGATGAAAGGTGTACCAATTGACCTCATCCCTGATTCCAGTTGGGATCATTCAACTTTCACAATTGAAGTAAAAGTTACAGATTCAGGTGGGAAAATTGTCACCTTAAATGCTGAGGTGCTATTCTCCGATGTGGCTTGGGCAACAAGTCCTGTAATGTGGGGTTCTATCGGTGATGATAAGATAGTAAACTTCCATGGTAGTTTAATCAACTCTGTAACGACAGGAAGCACATCCCTTGAACAAATCCAAAGTGGATGGTTACTCCCTTCCCCAAGTGGAGAAGGTTCACTCGTTGTCAGTAACTCTCAAGGAGATGTGAGCCTATTTTACACCGCACACATGCAGATGACCACTAGTCGCCAAGTATCATGCGTAATGGATTCAAACCTGTCAGCACAACCATTGATATCTTGTGATATCTACAATGGTAGTTCACCCTTCACATGGTCTATTCTTCTACGTGCAGAAGATGGTACATTAGTAAATTCCAGGAACGGTGTAGTTGAGGCTGACAAAGAAGAAACTGTAAATCTTTCAGCGACTGGTTGGAATCCAACTACAGGTGTACATGAATTGACTGTCTTAGTGTTTTCATCTGATGGAAGATTACAGAGTTCTGAATCACAACATTATGTTGTTAGAGCAACGGGGTGGAACGTTGGCATTGAACTGGAAGAGGCTTCATCCGGTGATATAAATGTCTTAATCCAACGTGAAAATCATCAAATAATGACTGACTCAATCTGCGTTGTCAAACTTGTCCAAGGAGATTGGTCAATGGAGGTTTCAGTAGATATTTCTGCAACCCTTGCACCAAAACTGTCAGTCCCGAGGCCGACTGGAGATTCAACCGTGCCAGTAAATGCAACCTTCTCCTGTCAAGCACCATGGGATGTCGATGATGATCCATCTGACAACACACATGATTTGGTTCTCTCTTCCCAACCAAATATACTACCTGTTGGTAGTGACACCGTCTATGCTATCGGGACTGGTTTGCTAATTATTGCAGTTCTCTGGTTGCTTGGAATCATTAGACCAGCATCTCTTCAACCACTTGCAACTGCTCCTAGAAAGCCTGCGAAGAAAGTGAAGCAGCAAGCGCGCCCTAAACCACAACCAAAGCCAGCGGTTGTTGAAAGAGAAAGTTCAATTCAACTAGAAGATGAATCTCCACCAACTGTTGCAGAAGAGGATACAGATGTAACTGAAATTCAAGAAAGTCTGATTGAAATAGAGGAGGCACCGCCCGAGCCACCTGAGGAAGAGTTAGACGAGTTTGAATTGAGACTCAAACAACTCCGAGAACGCCGCAGATAATCTTGGTGAATGTCATGCTAAATAGTAACGATACACCTGCATTTCATACCTTCATACTCATCCGAGGCGACATTTGTGACTCTTATATTTCCGCACTTGAACAAGCCGCTGATGGCGATGATTCCGATTTAATTTCACTAATCAAATCTGACAACGATTTATCCCAAATTCTAGAAGAGGAGGGGTGTAATTTACATGATGGAAGAGAACATTGTGAGAAAAGTGACTCATCATTACTGCTAGTTGGACTAACTCCTTTGGATAATTCGGGACAAAGAGTGAGGGACAGTGGCGATAGCAAAGTACGAGAGCGGTTAGGGAGATACCCATGGGGTGATGGAAACCCACTTTCCTACCTGAGAACTTGGTCAGGAAACCCCCCCGATTCAGAGCAAGATGTGATGATTTTAATCGACAAACTTGACGAAGGTTTGTTTGAAAAAACAAGAGGGCATGACCGATTTGAAAATGGTACATTCGGTATACTGCATGGCATTCTAGACCATGATGAAACAGTATTACTTGAGAAATTGCTGAGTTCTGGGCATTTCAAAGTAAGAGCTGACGAACCACTTGACGGAGGGGTCGCAGATATTATGAGGCACCTGAAAATTGTAGTGAGAAGTGCCGCAAGACAAGGCATGGGTTTGCTACATTTTTCACATTGATAGTGTAAGACAACCTTCAAGGACGGCTCGCGATGGCGAGGGTGCTATGGGTGAGTTACAGTACTCGGGTAAAGTA
>CBFHYB010000051.1:0-10351 GCA_965659915.1 Candidatus Thalassarchaeaceae archaeon | reverse complement strand
TTTGATGGCTTCACCGTTGGAAAGAAAGAAGACAAACTAGGAATCCGTAGCAGTGACACATGTACGCTAGTTCTTGAAGACTGTATAGTACCAGTAGAAAATGTACTTGGCGAAGTTGGAAAAGGTTTCTCAATTGCCATGAACGCTTTGGATAACTCACGCATCGGTATCGCCGCACAAGCTCTAGGGATTTCCCAAGGAGCGTTTGAGGCTTCACTGAAATATGCTCATGAAAGAGAAACTTTTGGGAAGCCATTAGCGGCCCACCAAATGATTACTTCATACCTTGCTGATATGGCAACACGCATTGATGCATCCCGACTCCTAGTATACCGAGCAGCCCATGCAAAACAATTGCATTACGAAGAAGGTGCATCTCGCCACACCAATGAAGCAAGTATGGCAAAACTGTTTGCAGGAGATACCGCGATGTGGGTTGCTGAACGGGCAGTGCAAATCCATGGAGGGTATGGGTATGTTACTGAATTCCCTGTAGAGAGATTCTTCCGAGACGCAAAAATCACCCAAATTTATGAAGGAACTCAAGAAGTTCAGAGACTGGTAATTGCTAGAAATCTAAAATGAATATTAGTTCAGACTGATTCTAGCCCAATATTTTCTGTAATTATGGCCATTGTAGTCGTGGCCAAACACTTGGGTCACCATTTTCCCAGTCAATATCATTGAGCATAGATTGTAGTTCATCGAGAGAGGATACATCATTTTCTACTTGCAAGCGATGAAGATAATCCTTCAATCGCCCAAGCCTAATGCCTGGCTGGATCCCAGTATTATCTACAATCCAGTGGCCATCTGCTAAGGCAACATCCTTAGCATCATTCTCCGGAAGTTGATTCAGAGCTGTTTGAACACTTTCGGCATCTTCAGTATCAATTGCAAGTTCGCAAGCAAGTTGAGTATCAAGTCCTGCACCAAGAACCGCGCGGTAAATACGTAGTTGTCCGACATCGTTTTTATCAGGCAAATTACCCATTGAATTTCTCAAATTGCTAACACGATTAATTACCGATTTAGGCATAGTCAAATGCTTCAACAAGTTTGCAGGATTATCCCCTCGAAACATCATCGCCAGCCGAGCCTCAATAACTGAATTATCTGAAATAATCTGGAGAGAAGATTGGCCATTTAAATCAAATGAATGACCATTGAAAATTATGTTTAGGACTCCATCAACTTCCATCCTTTCTAAAACATCTGCAGCGTGGGAACCAGATAAAATTCTCTTCAATTCCTGCCAAATTCGCTCCACACTCACGTTTTTCAGCATTTCACGACACTCAAGAAGCGCTTCTGAAAGCACCTCATTGGGATGCCACAACCCACCAATCCCTTGGTCCATGAATCGGTAAACACGCATCACACGAAGACCATCTTCCTCCAGCCTAAGTGTGGCTTCACCCACTGCCCTGAGTACACCATTTTGTAGGTCCTCTAGACCATTATATGGGTCATACAACTCTTGTCTTGCAAGGTCAATTGCCATGGCATTAATTGTCAAATCCCGCCTTTCTAAATCGTCTGCGAGTGATGCCCCAAATTCAACTGATTCAGGCCTCCTTCCGTCAAGATATTCTTGGTCACACCTCAGGGTTGTTACCTCAAACATTTCACTCCCTGAGTTTAGGCGAACAGTAACCGTACCGTACTCTACTCCGGTCTTTATTGAATTAGGAAAGAGGTCCAAAACCTGATTCGGTTCCATATCGGTTGCCAAATCATAATCGTTAGGTTTTACCCCGCTCAATCCTTGACGAATACTGCCACCTACCGCCCATATTCCAGCATTGTTTTCAGCGAAAATTGACACGATTTTTAGAAGGTCATCAGGTAGAGATTCTACCCACGATTCTAACTGCATAGGCAAGCCTCTACCCTTGAGGTCTGCAAGTGCCCCTTTGGGCAACGATTTGACTCTCGCGAACGGCTCCACAAAGTGTCGGGGGGTGGTAATTGCTTTCAAGGGGAATGGCGAGGAGAGGCTATGAAGGTGGAACTAGTTGCTATTGAGTGGCTAAGGGCTCACGAGGAAATTAAGCCAAAAAAAGTTGACGAATTGGCGAAAATCACCAAAAAATGGGGTTGTTACACCAAGCCTTTGCTAGTTGATAGGGTGAGTGGCGCTATACTTGATGGGCATCACCGCCAAGCTGTTGGCCATATTCTTAATTTAGTTCGATTACCTGTTATTTTATTTGACTATTTGGAAGACGATTCAATCACAGTTGAACCTTGGCCGAATTGCGGGTTTGAAACTCTGACTAAACAAGATATCATTGATATGTCTATGTCAGATGAATTATATCCCCCAAAAACAAGTCGTCATACTACAAGTTGGAAGAGCCCGCCAATCGCAGAATCTCTTGAACGCCTAGCAAAATTGAGTGATTGAAACAACATCAAGATACTAAATCTCACGGGATTAAATCTTCGTGATGGCCAAATCCAAAATCATCGAATGTTGCATCCGGGGCACCAGGATGCTGCATCTTTGTCTCTAGCAATGCCATCATGGTAGGCCATAATGGGGTCAACCATTCTGATGCATCCGCTAATAAGTCAAATAATGGATGCTCAGGTAATTCTTCAGCCACGTCATCAAAGTGAATAAAAATGTCATTTGGATCTTCATCATCAACGCCCCATGGGTCATCATCAACATCTGCAACTAATGCAACAGGTGGTAAATTCTCAGGGAGTTGTCGTAACTCAGCCGCTAATGCTCGCAAACTGTTAGCCTCATCAGTGTCAAAAACACCCAACTCAGTACCAATTTCCAAAGCATCCTCAAACAGACCTGCAAGTTCTCTAGAATCTGTTTGTTCGGCCTCAGTCTCACATATGTCTACAGGTCCAAAAAGCACACCACCTAAGTCAGTATCAAACAAATCACCTTGTTTTTCTCTCTTTATTAGCCTTTGAGCTATTCTGCCTCCAAGTGGGGCGATTATGAATCCTCCATCAGCAACTCTATTCTCAACCCATGGTGGCAATTCGGTAAGTGATCCTGTCACCAATACACGATTCAACGGAGACGGTAGGTTGGGTGGGGTGTGATTAATTTGCCTCATTTTACGAGTGTGGAAAGTTGCTTCACTATCAAAATCCCTGAGTTGGTTACGCACATGGTCAATCACCTGCCTATTTGGGTCCACAACAGTGACTCCACCATCTGGCCCTACAATATGGCCAATTAAAGCAGCCAAGTATCCTCCTTTAGCACCGAGAAGTAGAACTTCGTCGCCCTCATCCAATTCCAAGTGGTGCAAAAGAGTGCAAATCATATGAGGTGCTGAAATTGTTTTGATACCCCCTTCATCAGTTTCTGTAAAAACCAAAGGACGGTCATGGTAGAATGGAGTTGGGTCATAGTCACTAAATGATTCAACACCAACTGAAAGCATGGCATCACGAATCGCTGGAGACATTGGCACGTCAGCGGCTTCAAGCCGCGCCAACAAGTCTGATATCTCACTCACGTACTAAGCCACTACAGTCCTTACACAAAAGGCTACGGGGTCGCGTGGTTCATAATGGGGTGGTTCTTCGGCCTATTAGTCGGGCTCGTGGTCTAGCGGTTATGACGTCGCCCTTACAAGGCGAATATCGGCGGTTCAAATCCGCCCGGGCCCATACTAAAATCACAAATAATCTGTTGATTTACAACTTTTTTGAAGTAATTTAACACAATACCACTCTATTCGATTATCGCATATAATCTGCTATAATCTGCTAAAAATACAAAAAAACGCATTATTTGATGAATGTAGCATTTTTGTCCGCCCATATAGTCAAAAGGGGCCGCTTCGGCGCGTATAATATGGCACAAGACGCCTCGGTGCTAGCAGGCTTACTAGCCCGCCGTATTAAACGGGCAGAAAAGCACATTGCTACAGCAGAATCCTGCACAGGAGGGATGATTGCTTCTGCCCTTACTGATATCCAAGGAGCCAGCCGTTGGTTTAGCCAAGGTTGGATTACATATTCAAATGAATCAAAAATCAAACAACTTGGAGTTGATAAGAGTATTTTTGTTCCCGATGAAGGATATGCTGGTGCTGTCAGCCCAGAAGTTGCAGAGGCAATGGCAATTGGAGCAGCTAAGAAATCCGGGGCTGATTTGACTATAGCCGTAACCGGAATTGCAGGACCAACTGGTTCTACTGAATCCAAAGAAGTGGGTCTAGTGTGGGTCGGAGTCTACCTGAATGGAGAAGTTACAACCAAGAGTGCCGAATTTGGACAAGGTGACCGTCACAGTAACAAGGAGGCTTTCACCACTTTTGCCCTCAGAGTTGCTTTGGAAGTATGGGGAGAACATTATGACCAAGAGAATGCAGAGGATGAATCTGCTGATGAAGAAGATTCAACAACACCAACAAGTGTTCCTGCAGCCCTGAATGTACTATCAGAAGGGCCTCAAACAGGAGACTGGCATGGAGACGTGGCTTGGACAGAGGGTGACGAAGAGCCTGAGGCTGAACCCAGTGAAGAACCAGCAATACCTGATTCTGACATCGCTTGGAACGAAGAGTAGTAATTCTAATTCTGACTCATTCAATAGGTGTTGTAATTTACAAGCGCAATTGCTTAGAACATCCTCGTCCGCCTTGAAGATATGGCGGACGGGAGCTGGCGTATAATCTCGCTAAAATTACTCGCGGCACAATTGTTTCCGGCTGCCGATATCAGTGAACGATTATTGGCGATTGGTAACCTAGACCAATTGATTTCGATCGCAGTTGATGAAGGGATTACCGGATTATTGACTGGTGAAATCTTATCCAATCTTGAAGAATTAGCTAACTCTGGAACCAATGAGACTGCAAAAGATGATGATTCAAATGCAAAGCCTGAATCAAAAAATTTCAATGAGATGGCCCCTGTTCTTGATTCATCAAAACAAGACTTGGATGACAAGCCTTCACCAGGGCGCGTCATCGCCCCAATTAGTTCACCAGAACCAAAGGCAGCGGAACGGCCACATGGACTTCCACATTTCTCTCTAGATGGATTCCCAATGCTTGCAACAGATGTTGATGTAGAGTTAGATGTACACTTTGACATCACCGGAAAAAGTACTACTGAAGGGAAATTAACTGACATTATTTCCTGCTTCAATAGTCGTCTAGAAAAAATAAAACGGATGCTAGTAACTTCTGGAAGATTGCCGAATAGGCCGATAGAAACTAGTCAACTAGCCCGTGATAAATCTCGATATTCTAACAGTAACAACACCGCCACAATCGTTGGACTGGTCAATGATGTAAGGCACAAAGGTGAAAATCTCCACTTCAAGGTAGAAGATATTAGCGGCGAGATATTTTGTGTTCTACGCCCACCACGGGCTATGGATGATACGCCCGCAGCAAAGCGACGAAACACCATTGCTGTTGCTGGTTTAATGGAGGACGATGTTGTTGGAGTCACCGGCTTCATCAATCCAGGTAGCAGAGACATGCTGCTAGTCGAAGATATCCACCTTGCACCGATGACAACTCACACAAAAAGACGCGCAGAAGAGAACCAAGCGGTATCTGCTGCTTTTGTATCAGATATTCATGTAGGATCCAAAACATTCCTTCACTCACAATGGGATAAATTGGTGAAATGGTTTCACGAAGACCCACTTGCGAAGACCATCAAATATCTAGTTCTCTCAGGTGATGCTGTTGATGGAGTAGGGATTTACAAGGACCAAGACAAAGAATTAGAGATTGTTGACATCTACCAACAGTACGAAGAGGTGGCTCGTCTAACCGAGTTATTACCCGATTGGGTGGAGACCATCATCCTGCCAGGTAACCATGATGCGGTGCGCCCTGCTGAACCACAACCATCTCTTGACCCAATGATTCAACAATATTTCAACCGCGCCACATTCGTTGGAAATCCTTGTGATTTCAGCCTTCACGGGGTACGTACTCTTTCCTATCACGGAGTGAGTATCATGGACTTTGTATCATCAATAAAACACGTGACTTTCAGCACACCAGAGGTTGCTATGGAAGAAATGTTGGAGAGACGCCATTTAGCGCCGTCTTGGGGCGGTAAAACCCCACTATCGCCAGAACCAGAGGACCACATGGTGATTGAGGAAATTCCGGATATCTTTGTCACAGGACACGTGCATGGTCATTTCTGTGGGGATTACAAAGGAAGTACGCTGATTCAAAGTAGCACTTGGCAGGACCAAACAGGATACATGAGAATGCTTGGATTCCAGCCAAAACCATGCATTTTGACAGTTGTCAACTTGAACACACACGAAACCGCTTCAGTCCCATTTGCGTGAGACGTCTATGGTTCCGATGGAAAAGTCTCACCTGGGAAAAGGTGTGGCCAAAGGTCTCGGCAATCATTCCCTTCAACAATAGGCACTCCAGCTTCTCGGAATCCCTCAAAGGCCATTTCTTTACTTGGATTGAAACCAATAAATCTGCTTCCAGGAATCATCATGGAAAGGTCAGTGTGGTTGTCGCCAACTGAACATATCTCTTGAGGTTCAAAACCATTGATACGACATAACTTCTCAACCATATCCCCTTTGTAATGAGCAGGGACTCTCACTACCCCTTCATCTTGAAGGAAGCCATCTTCATCATACTGGAAGCCATTAGAAACCCAATCATCAACTTTCAACATTTGGGCAATGGACCCTATCAGCAAATCTACGCCCGCACTAACTATGGCTACTGCCACACCTCTCTCTTTGAGAGCATCCACCAAATCTCTTGCACCAGAATTTAGTTTTACACCTTGGTAACAACGCATCAATTCATCACGATGAATCGCTGGATTAACACCCTTCCAATGTTGAATATCATCAGCCATGAACTCTTCATCAGAAATTCCTCCTTTCAGGAATTGATCTAACATTGGCCCACTATTTGTGCCAAAATGTTCGTGAATAATACGCCATGAAGAGATGGTGTCTATGAGAACCCCATCGCAATCAAATACAACTGATCGTAACTCCATGCTCACAACTCTAGTTTGCGGTCGTAATAGTCTCTTATCAATGGAATGATTAAACTGCTAAACAACATATTTCTGCTGATTATGATTTCATTCAAAAAAAGATGTGTTTAATGTACAAATATAGCGAAATATTGCTAAAAATGAGAAAAGGCCCCACCACCGCTCAGCAGAAGCCAAACGGAGGCGGGGCCAAATCAGCCTAACCGAAACCGAGCTCACGCTCAATCACGGAAGGTCGGGTGCTTAGGGGCCGAAGCCCCCAAGCATCCCTGCATTCAACGCCCGAAGGCGCTTCGTATTACACAGTTCAGCGTATGCTGGTTGGTGATGCAGTGTACTGCTTCAACATGTACGCAGCGCCACCAGGCAATTCGTACTGAATGTCAATCAATGCTGAGTCGATAAGACCATCATTGTCTGTCATTCTGATGAAGATTCTGTCACCAGGTCCGAAGGTTGTGATACAAGGTGCACCACCGCGTTCACAGTGAGATATGTCATCCCAGAAGGTTACCATATTCTCGCTGTTACGAGGAGCGAATCCGTATACATGCTCTTCATCTCCACCACCAGGTGCTAGTGCAGTCTTGTACACTTGCTGTCCACTAGCGTTGGTCCACAATACTGAGACAGTCACTGCTTGAGTAGCAAGGTCTGTCGCTGCATATGATGTGGTAACTCTCCAGTGCCATTGGTCCTGTTCTAGTCCACTGATCTCTTGTACAGTAATTGCTTCTGCAGAGAAGGTCAACCTTGGTACACCCTTAGTGCTGGTGTCTGCGAGTGAGCCTGCCCACACGTAGATTACACCAGCCAAGACGACTGTGATTGCCACAAGAAGGATGGTTGCGATAACTGGGCTAACTGCACGGTCATCGTCAATCAATGATTCCTCCTCGAACTCTTCCTCGTCCTCTTCCGCTCGGGAGCGGCTAAGTAGAGCACCAACGAATACGCCGACTAGGCCGACTGCCATCAATGTTGGAGCGAACGAAGCAACACTCTGTGCTGCCTTGGTCTCCACAATTAGTGGTAACTCGCTGTTGGTTTGTGAAGCAGTCATGTTGTTGTCTGCCCAATTCTTCTCTTCTAGAGCTGGTCTCTCGTACTTCGAGTTGTCAGTGTATTGACCGGTGAATGGATTCACTGTCATTACATCAACGAATACACGAACATCCTCAGATGTCTTGTTCATTCTGACATAGTTTCCAACCTCAACAGTTGAGCCGTAGTCTGGTAGTGCTAGTGCACCGTTACCTGGACCATTGCTTCCGAGTCTCACGCTGCTCTGGTATGTACCGTCACAGCCTGCACAATCTGTGTCAACTATGTAGAATGACACTTGCAAATCGTAGAGATACTTGTATGTACCATCTGAGTTGATTGGCTGGTCACCATCAGTGTGTTGAAGTTCAACAGACACTGGTACCATAGTCTCACGCAGAACACCGTCAATTCCCTTGAAGTCAAATGGATCAGGGGCTAGACGAACTTCGTTGAAGTTGTAGTCTGGTCGCAATTCCACTAGGTTGTGGACATTGATGCTCAACTCGTGGCTGCTGTGCGTCTGTGCATAACAGTTGGTTGTAGCATCTCCATCTTGGTCAAGTGCAGTACATGCTTCTGACTGAACGTAGTCATACTGTGGAACTTCACTCTGTGAAACAGGGTCCCACAGAATTAGATTCATTAGACAGTAGTCACCAGATCTTGGTGCCTTCTGGTGGATACCATCATCTGGTACACCATCACCGTCTGCATCCTGTAGCATATCCCACTCGGCACTTGTTGCGTCTGTGGTTGCATCAGGAATCAAATCGATTTCCATTGTATGTTCAGTGTTGTCAATTGTTACTGAGAAGTAGTTTGTGTATTGACACTTGTCAAGGTAGTACTGAGAGTCATCGATAGTCCAGTATAGTTGTTGGTTGGTGTTATCGTTGTCGCTCATCATGTTGGTAAGATCAATTGTTAGTAGTTCAGGATCCTCTGTATCCTCATCTACAGACCACCACCAAGCATCGCCATCGTTGTTGGCTGCTTGACCGGTTTGTCTGATGTTACCGTCTACCTTTACACCATTAGTATCTAGATACTTAGTGCTGATGACTGAACCGTTGTTTACGTCCCATGGGATAATACGAGTATTATCGTTAGTTGGTTGTAGAGTAAATGGTACGCTGATTGTTGTTGCAGCATCATTGACTGATGCACCGTCTGAAAGGTCCAACACGATGTTACAGGTTCCACCATCTTCGTTTGCCTCGTTGAGGTCAATTTCTAGAGTGGTTCCGCCATTAATACTTACATCGAATGGTGTACAATCTACTGGGTCAGTAACTGCTGTCCATGTGTAGGTCTGAGGTGCTTGCTCACTGTTGTTGTCAGCATTCCTGTCTTGCTCATTAGCTAGACCGTCACCGATACCCAAATCTTGAACAAATCCTTCACCGGCTGCGCCGCCTAGGAATTTAGTTAACAGATCCCATTCTCTCTCCTCACCGGTCACTGGATGTGTCCTCTGAGGTTCATCGTATGAGTTGTAAACTGCATTTCCATTGACATCAATGCCTTCAGTAAATACTGGTAGGCCAGCTGAGTGTCGTGGGTTGTTGATTACTGGAGCGTCATTGACGTTCTCAACACCAACAAGCATTGACTGACTGCTGTACAATCCATGTCCATCAGTGACAACCAGGTATAGTCTCTGGTTACCAAACTCATTCGCATCTGTAGTGATGGTCAGTGATTGACCTGTCAAATCATATGCGTATGGTGATGTTGCATTGCTTGGGTTTGTAGCATCGTTAGTTACAGTCCATGACAGCGTGCTTGATGCCTGCTGATAATCCGAAGCCTTATCGGTCAAAGTCACGAGATGTGAACCTGTATCTTCATCATACGATACATCGACCAAGTCAGCGATGACTGGCTTTGCACGTAAGATATCTATCGTGATATCCTGATTCTGATCCATTGCTAACGAACTATGTGAACCCCAGTCCCAATAGATGTTATCTACATCTCTTACCTTAACAGTCACATCATATGCGCGAGGTGTTGTTGCGCCAGTTGCTGTGAAAGTTCGGTGGATTAGCAGGAAGTCATCTAGAGTTCCATCAGCCAAATCGTCACCAGTCAGTTGCAGTGTACCGAAGTCACCGAATGTCTGAGCAGCACCGCTAGTCTGGTTCCATAGCTGTGGTGGATAAACACCAAGCACGTGACCAGAGTTTTCGTTCTGGATGATTGCTAGAGTCTTGATTCGACCTGTTGGGCTTCCAATACAGTCCCATGGGATTGCGAACTCAGAGATACCACTCCATGTTGGAGTGACTCCTGGGTAACCAAA
>CBFHYB010000050.1:0-10469 GCA_965659915.1 Candidatus Thalassarchaeaceae archaeon | reverse complement strand
CGTTTATTGACGGGATGACAAAACGTGAGGTTTGGGCTGAAGCAGAAAACCTTGACAGAGAATTATTCCCTCATCTATCAACTTGTTCAAATCCCCCCAGCCTCATCACGGCTGATCTGAAACTAGCTACAAAGGTGGCACTCTTGAATAGCCGTCCCACACTTATTGTGGTAAACGGAGAAGAGGACTTGGCGCCCATCATTGTTCATTTGCTCGCTCCAATAGGTTGTGTAGTAATATATGGCCAACCAGGAAAGGGGGTAGTCGTCAGAATCACTAGCCAAGAGACTAAGGAAAATTGTCGTAGACTTCTTGATGTTTTCACAAAGGAGCTGTGAGAGTGTCTTCTCCACTAATTAGCATCACAGTTTGTGTTCGCAACGGGGTTCACTGGATTGATGACTGCATGGCCGCCTTATCTGCTCAAACATATCGGCCATTGGAAATTATTGCTGTTGATGATGGCTCAATAGATGGAAGCAATGAGTTACTTCAAAAATGGCAAACCTCAGAAGGCATTCCTATCCAAGTTCTTTCTCAAGAACCGTTGGGATTGTCTGCGGGTAGGAACAACGCACTTAACATTGCAAAGGGCGAATGGGTAGCGATAACTGACATTGATTGCCGGCCAAGGCCTGATTGGATTGAGAAGATGTTTGCATCAAGTGAAGGAATGGATGCTGTAACAGGTAGAGTCATCTTTGACGAAGGCAGAACTTCCGTCAGCAGATTACGTTCACGAACCATTGCTTGGAAATATTCATCACGTTCAGACAAGGCTACTTTGGCTAATGGCCCATGTTCAATGTTTAGGAGAGAGAATCTCATTTCACTAGGTGGTTTTGACCCTTCTTGGTATCATGCAGAGGACATGGAAGTTTCAATGATAATCAAACAATCAGGAGGGGATATTCGTTATGAGCCAGAAGCAGTGGTTGATCACGTAGCAGAGAGTCATCTCAAGATATTTCTTCAAAAGCGTCGAAGAGATGCTCGTGCTCATACAAGAATAATGAGGAAATACCGTGGCGCAAAACACGATTTCTCTAAAGATGGAATGCTCATTGCGTTCCTATTAATTCCATATGTGGCATTGTCAATCACAATTACAAGTGTTCTTGAACCAGTAATTGCAGTAGCAGTAATTCTAAGTTATTCTATTATTTTCCGTAACTATCTGTTGTGGAGCATAGCCCTTTGGTTGGGTACATTCGAAGGATGCGTAGACGCACTACTTCGAAGGAACGGGCATTAACTACTGTTGGAAGAAAGGTGTTAACCGTTCAAGATTCTGATAGTAAACTATCACTATCATCAACCAATGCCAAGAAGCGTAATCCAAATCCAAAGGCAAGGAGTGGGGCTGTTACTGCGTAAACACCGATGTCAGTCCACGCCCAATGAACAATTGACCAATAGGTGTAAAATCCGAATCCTATTAGTAAGCACCAAGCAGCGGCAGTCATTGTCATTCCCCCTTCTTCACTTCCTGAAACTAGGCTAGTCCAAATGGAATGGAAGAAAATTCCTTTAATCCAAGCTTGGAAACCACCCTCTACTTTTTGGTGAATTCCCCAAGCACCCCAAGCAATACCGGTGACCGCCATTGCTAGGAATACGGTATCAGACCAGGGGCGATAGATCATCTCCGAGTAAGGTTCATCCCAAAGGTAACCCATTGTTAGGTAACCTGCCCACACAACCTTTCGCTCGCCAGCAACAACTGCTCCAAACACCACATTGACGATTCCAAGGATAAGCCCCCATACACCTAGTCCAAAGACTAGAGATGAAAACGCCTTGCCAGGCGCCTTAACCCAATTTACAATCATGCTGACAGACTCATTCCCGCTGTCGTCACTATCGTCGCTCATTAAGGCGGCCGACCGGCGTCCCTCTCTTAACAATTCTTAGCGAAGAATTACTGAGATATTGTTGCTCAAAGCCTTGCTTGCAGGCGGTATGTGCTATTTACCACAGGTTTCATCGCTTCATCAGCCTCGCTCATGATTGTTATGGCGTTGATGTTTTGAGGTATACAAGAATTGATTCGATTACTTCTACCATAGCGTCCTAGGCTGGTTGTTTTGGCCGTAACTAATCCAAGGCTGTCAAGGTTTTTTATCACATTTCCAATGGAGCGTGAAACTAGTGGTGTTACCGATGCGTTGGTGCAAGTCATTTGGTAAACTGAGAATACTTCCCCTGTTGAAACGTTTGTCAAACCATTACTCTCATTGAGAAGGATACTGTAAAGCACCAACTTCTGATGGAAGGGTAGACTAGAAATCACTGGAGTCATTTGGTCAAATTGTAATTGGTTCTGCGCTAAACGAACATGCTCTGTTGAAACTAATCCATCTCCCATAACATCAGCTTTGTGAATAGCAACTCGCAGTAAATCCAATGCACGCCGCGCATCTCCATGTTCTTGCGCTGCCAAGGCAGAGCAGAGTTTGATGACCCCGTTCTCAAGTACTCCCTCGCGTACGCCCGCGAGCGCGCGTTGGGATAGTATATCTCCAATTTGACTGGCATCATACGGTGGGAATGCCAAATCTTCCGAGCCAAGTCGTGAGGCAATTCTAGCATCCAGCATCTCAGTGAATTGTAGGTCGTTTGTAATTCCTATTACACAACACTTAGAATTTCTCAATTCATAATTTAGACTAGTAAGTGGATAGAGAATGTCATCGCCATGACGTTTTACTAGGTGGTCAATTTCGTCTAATACGAAGATGTGAACTCCACCTTGCGATTCCATATTTTGTCTAAGTCGTTGAAGAACTTTATCGGTTGGCCATCCAGTGAATGGAACAAGGCTTTCATTGTCAGGTGCCAAATCATTTGCTAACTTGGCTAGTACACGATACTTGGTATCAATTGAGCAACAGTTGACTTCAACAGCATGGATTTTACGCCCGATTTCTTTTCCACGATCCAATAATTGTTTACAGACATAACGGGTGACAGCAGTTTTCCCTAAACCAGGTTGTCCATACAATATCATATTGGAAGGCATCTGTCCATGTAGAGCTTCAACTAGATTATGAACCAAAGTTTTGACTTCATTTTCCCTATGTGGGAGGTTATCTGGTGTGAAGCCATGGTGAAGTACATCGCGGTTCTTAAATAGGCTATCATTACCGAGCAAGTGGTTGAAAATATTTTCTCCCATTTTATAACACCGACTCCATTCCGCTTCAATCTCTCCGTCTTTGTTATGTGAGTGGTGGTCTCAACTGTTACGGAGATTCATGAGGAGGTGTGTCGGTCTAATAAGGCTGCTTGCTTAATCGCGAGGTGCGCTTATTTTTTCGCGTTGGCGAAATAGAATTACAGTATATTAAGTTCCAATTGGAATTAGCGAAAAAATAACTATTTCAAAGCCATGTATCATGTTTTTTGTAATTTTGTCGCCGAGCCACAGGAGTCGCGCCCTCTCTGAATAGGTAAATGGAATGATTCAGAATTGAGAATCAAAAGAAGTGAATTTTTCAAGCGATATTTTGTAACATTTTTTAGTCTGTAAAGTGTTCATTTCAAAATCAGCACTTGATAATTTATTGAACCCGACTAAATTTGCTTTCATATTTTCACCACTACAATATGGTGTTATTTAATATATTATTATCCTATCATTAATGAATAAATAATTCAATTGGATTTTGTAATTATTCCGCCAATTTCATAATTAAAAACGTCTCCATCTTGTACTTGGATAACATTTTCTGGTAAATCAGATATTGTTTCATCTTTTGTTGTATAAAGATGAGTTGCTAGGAATATTGTTGAGGGGTTTTTCTGTGCTAGTTCAGATAAACTCGATGGCTTGAAATGAAAATCAGTTGGGACTCCATCCGGAACTCCAACTTCAATTATTACTATGTTAGCACCCCCTGATCTTTTTGCAATTTCGTCACAAGGACCGGAATCTCCACAATGAATTATTGTTAATCCCGATGTGTGTTGTAATTGGTAACCATGTGGCTCTGTTGCGGGTTCGTGATTTACTGGAAACCTTTCAAACACCCAATCTGAAACTCCTGTAACCTGCCCTTTTTTCGAGTGGTTAAACCTCACACGATTTTCAAGTACATCGGTCAAAGAACCAGGGAATGCAATTTCCGAGAGTACCTTCAATTTCTCGTCTCCTCCTTCATGCAGGTGGACATCTAGGATGTTATGCCCATCACGGTCTGATATGTACTTACGTTCAAGAATAAAAAATGGAAATCCAAAGATATGGTCACCGTGCCAGTGGGTGAACAGTATTGTGTTGATATCAGAAGGACTTAGTCCTGCTTGACCTAATTGAGGTAGTATTGTTGGAGGGGTATCAATGAGAATTTTCTCATCAAGTAATACGAGTGAATGCATTCTTCCGTCAGGACAAAAGGCATTTCCACTACCTAGAAATCTAACTTCAACCATGCTACGCCCAAACAGTCGGAGAGTGCATGAGTGCTTTAGTTACGCGTCGTAATTCATTTTCTCAAAACCACACTCCTTTCCACTCGCTTGATAAACGGCCGTCTTGACGGATAGTCATCCCGCCGTAGGCGGAGTGACATCAGGAGATGGCGCGATGAGTGAATACAGCAGCAAAAATCCTTACCTTGGAGAAATGGTTGAGAAGAGAATTATTACTCATCCAGACTCAACAAAAGAAACTCGCCACATTGTTTTCAATCTCGGTGATTCTGGTTTGGAATATAAAGTAGGAGATGCCCTTGGGGTCATACCAGAAAACCCCGCAGAATTAGTTTCGGATTTACTAGGTCTTCTCAATTTTACAGGCGAAGAAGTTGTTGAGACTCATCTTGGTGAGACAAATGTAGGGGAGGCATTAGCAAATCACTACGAGATTCACCGACTGTGCAAGAAGTTCATCCAAGGGCTTGAAATGAAGTTTTCATCAACAAGTCCCAAAATATCAGTTCGGTTAGTTGGACGCAGTAGAGCATCGTCAAATGGCGATTCTAACAGTGTTGAATGGGATTGGTCTGGTGAAGAACAAGATTACCCAGAAGGTTTCACTCCTGTAGGTGCAATGAGCGACCCATCACTGATGTTATGGGAGTCTCTAGTAAATGATCCAGATGCAATGGAAGATTACCTATGGAGCCGCGACTATATTGACCTGTTAGCAGATATGCCAAATCTTTCTTTCACAGCACAAGAGTTTGTATCAAACTTAGACCGGTTAAAACCACGGCTGTACTCAATCGCTTCATCCCCCGACGCTCATCCTGGTAAAGTTGAATTGACAGTTGCGATTGTTAGGTACAATCACCATGGTAGAGACCGTGGTGGATTATGCACGGTTTACATGGCTGATTCAGCTCCTCTAAACCAGAAAACAATTCCAATGTTTATGTCACCAACACGTAGTTTCGTTCTACCAAGAAACGGTGATACAGATATTATAATGGTTGGACCAGGTACTGGTATTGCACCATTCCGAGCCTTCCTCGAACAAAGAAAATTTGACAAATCCAAAGGGCGAAATTGGTTATTCTTTGGTGACCGAACCTCAACTCATGAATATCTGTATGGTGGGGAATTGAATGATTGGTTAGATAGTGGGCATTTGACTCGCCTTGACCTCGCGTGGTCGCGGATGGCAGAGATTCCCAAAACCTACGTACAGAATTTAATGGCTGAAAATGGTGAAGAGATTTGGTCATGGATTGACAGTGGAGCATACTTCTACGTTTGTGGTGACAAAAACCGCATGGCAAAGGATGTTCACAAAACTCTCATCAATATTTGCGAAGAACATGGTGGGATGAGTGCTGAGGATGCGAAAGAATTCGTGGAACAGCGAATGATGAAGCAAGAGAAGAGATACCTCAGAGATGTCTACTAATTAGATATCTAGGAATAGTCATTCTATTGAACCGGCTCCTCTCGTGACATTCCATGTTTGGGAGGGTGCTCATTGCCAACCGCGGTGAAATCGCCCTCAGAATTTCTAGGGCATTACGTACATTGGGTTGCGAGGTTGCAATCATTCATGGTCGGGAAGACCGCCTTTCTTTGCCTGTGCGATTCTCTGATATTGCAATCCCAAATTATTCAGCCAATCCATTAGATGCCTACCTTGATTATGAAAAGGTGATTGAGGCTGCAAAGGAGATTGGGGCTCAAGCAATTCATCCAGGATATGGATTCTTGGCTGAGAATGCAGATTTTGTTCGCCGTTGCGAAGAAGAAGGAATAACTTTCATTGGACCTTCATCGGATGTAATTTCATTGCTTGGTGATAAGATAGAGGCTAGAAGAGCCATGGAGGAGGCTGGCCTACCTGTTGCTAAAGGAAGTAGTGAACCAGTGGAAAGTTCCTCAGAAGCGGCAACAATTGCTA
The DNA here is from genome assembly GCA_965659915.1 of Candidatus Thalassarchaeaceae archaeon. Taxonomy (GTDB): domain Archaea; phylum Thermoplasmatota; class Poseidoniia; order Poseidoniales; family Thalassarchaeaceae; genus MGIIb-Q1. The sequence goes on along the minus strand of CBFHYB010000050.1, from coordinate 4,099 downwards.
CCGAAATAGGCTACCCAGTCATTATCAAGGCTGCTGCAGGAGGTGGTGGAATTGGAATGCAGATTGTTCATCAAGAAAGTGAGTTTGATTCTGCGTTAAACCTCTGCCAATCACGAGCACGTTCTGCTTTTGGCGACGAGCGAGTATTTATTGAGAAATACATTGAAGGGGCACAACACATTGAATTCCAAGTTCTTGCTGATGGGAAAAATGCTATTCATTTCGGTGAGCGTTTTTGTTCCATACAACGCCGACATCAAAAACTACTGGAAGAAGGTCCGTGGTTGTCTCCTGAAGTACGTGAGGAAATAGGGGCACGCGTTTGTGCCGGTGCGGAAGCAGTCGGTTACAAGGGATTGGCAACCTTTGAGTTCTTACGAGATTCAAGTGGCGAGTTCTATTTTTTGGAAGTGAATCCTAGGGTACAAGTGGAGCACACAGTAACTGAGATGATTACTGGCCATGACTTAGTTGGGCTTGGCATTCGTATTGCTGCTGGCGAATCGTTACCCTTTACACAAGATGAAATTGAGATTTCAGGACATGCAATTCAATGTCGGATTAATGCTGAGGATCCTGTGAATTTTGTGCCCTCGCCTGGGCGACTTTGGGACTGTCACTTCCCTGCTGGTTTTGGGGTAAGGGTTGACACGCACGCGCATATTGGCTACGAGATGCCGGGGTGTTTTGATTCCCTTTTAGCCAAGATGATTGTATGGGCTCCCACTAGAGAAGATGCAATCGCTGGGATGAAAACAGCTCTAAGTGAAACCGTATTGGTAGGAGTTGAGACAGTTATTCCTCTGCATAAGGCAATTTTGAGTGAGCCTGATTATTTGGCTCAGGATATTACGATTCAGTATATTGAAGAGCATCCAAATCTACTGTGAATTCACAGTGTAGTTCTAATTATCCAAGACGTTGCATACCAGCAAATCTAGGTGCTGGTTCATTGCTAGCAACCATGCCATTGAAATTTTGAGGGGCGTTTAATTTCTTAGATTCCATCCCTGAAAGGGTGAAACTCTCGCTTTTACTACTGCTTGAGATCCCACGTAGTGTGCGATTTGCTAGGTCATCAGCTATCGCACCGCCTCCATTGGTGGTTAACAAACGCAAGCGTGCCTGGACATCAGACTGTGAATCTTGGTCAGCGCGTAAGCGCAGGATTTGAGTGGAATTAAGTTGAGTATCTTTGTAATCATCATTTTGATTTCCATCATCATCACCGTAAACTTCTCTGTAACCATCACCCGCACCAATTATTTTACGAGTGATATTCTTTCCACCTTTCTCCATTCTCTTTAGTCCGGGTTTGACCCATTCTCTAATTGCTTTGAGTGCGCCACGACTACGGCTGTAAGACCGACTCACCCTTATTCGTGAATCACGTGCATATTGTTTCTGCATCCGGCTCAAAGCAGGGTATGATTCCAATGGATGAGGTGTGTTAAGTCGATCGAATGACCTTTGGAGTTGTCCGGGTAATGGAGGTTGTTCCTGAGTTGTTTTAACTGCTGCTGATGCAACCAATCCTGGATTTGTCGGGAGGTCGGAACGTAATGCAACACGGGTTGGTTCTGGTAAATTTGGTCCAGCAGCTTCACTCAACATTGTGTAGGATGAAACCTTGGAGTCAGGAGATCTTTTCCAACTAGGTTGAGTAATTGCGGGTAATTGGGTAGGCGGTGAGGGGATTTCATTCTGAGGCGGGGTGTTTGCTGAATACTCACTAGCACTATCCAATTCGTCAAACATATCGAATAATCCACCTGAATCAAAGCTAGCCTCACTTGCCTCTAAGGCAGCCGCATGTGCTCTATTCAATGGAGGACTTTGGGTAATGTCATCAACTGGTACTGTAGTTACACTAGATGAACTCGGTTGATTTGAATAATCTGGTAATTGGAATGGGGTATCATAACTTGAGGCCGTAACCTTTCGCTGCTCTCTCTGCTCTGCCAATGCCTTTGTGGAACGCTCCATCATACTGGTTTGATTCGAATCTTTTTCCGAGTACCAATCTGGTTCGCCTCTTCCCCAAACTTTCTCATATGCAGAACTATCAGTTGGTTGAGGGGTGTTGGAGGATGTACTCACCATCTCCGAGGGGGTAGTGTTTGGACTTTTGTTCCTATGTAATTTTGCAAGGGCTTGCCCAAGAGATTCATCAACACCAACCAACTGCAATTCAGCCTCGGCAATAGCAACCGAACCAGCCTCATGACGAATATCTTCAATATCACCTATGAGGCCTAACTCTGGTTGCTGTAATTCTTCCAATCCTATTACAGCATCGTCTAAAGTATAACCATCTGACATGCGGTCAAGAATAGTGTATAGTCGATGCAATAAATGGTCTCGCCCGTGTAATAGATGACGGTCACCTTGTTTTGTATCAATACAGAGAGCTGGCCTTCTTCCTAACAACCAAGCGAGTAATGCAATGGTGCCTAGAATAAAAGAATAATATTGCACCACTCCAGTAAAAAGTCTGAAACTAGAGAGAATTGCGAGTACACCAAACAATGTAACTAGTGGTGGGGTGAAGGCAACATGGTGGTGACGAATACGAGTTATTGTATCCAAATCAATTTTCATACCTTTACGGTCGCTACGCTCCAATAGTAGATTTTCATTGGTCAAAACGGCAGTGATTTGGCCATCAACGCCAGCCATCTTCAAAGGACCGAATTTTTCGTTCTCCAATCACCTGCCCCCTTCTACTCTGTCCATCGTTTAGGGCTTAGCCCTTGTGCGCATCCCGGAACTAGCAGGATAGCGGTCTGCTTATACATATTACCCAAGACAAGAGGTCGTTTAGGCCGGTCTAGTGGGTGGTTCTTTGAGTGCGGTAAAAATTACCTCACTTAGCGAGGCATGGCTAATGCTTATTCTAAGGGGGTTAGATTTGTGCTGAAACCAAGGAGCCTCATTTTTGCATCCAGTTGATTAATCAGTACTCTTGGTGGTGAAACTGGTCGTAAGAACAGTGGTTGGTCCCAACTTACCTCTAACTCATTTCCATTAATTGATTCAACTCGTCCAACAACAAATTGCAAATCAACTGCAGCATGAATTACATCCCCTACAGCAATTTCTTTCTGCTGGAATGGTGCTTTGATTAATTCAATTCGGCTCCTCATATGTTTATTCATGGACTCACTGTAACTCCCATCATCATCAGGATGAACTAGGATACTTCCTCGCTCAAGTGCGGCTTCTCGTAAATCCCGCATTGCCACACCAACTCTGTCACCAGCTCTTGCAGTATCAACATCATCATCCATGACTTGTAATGAGCGAGTAACTCCTGATTCGGCAGTGGGTAGAGCTAACAATTGATCGTGTTTGTTTACAGTTCCAGATTGCACGTAACCAATCGCCACTAAGCCAACTCCTTTGACATTAAAATATTGATCAACTGGAATCACTAGACGTTGTTCTGAATGGTCTGCTAACTTATCCAATTCGGCAAAGAGGAGCGTACGCATTTGGTGCTCGTCAAGTGGATTTTCATGTAATGTCCAAGAAGATAATCCGGCCTGTTGTTGAATCATCTTAACTTGTTCAGGGTCAACCCATTCACCGTCAGCAGGACGAATAATGATGTGCCCATTTTCTATTCCTGAACAACCAAACGCGACAAGAATTTCTCCAAGTGTGGCATCAACTTTAGAAATTTCAACTACCCCTGCTCTGGCAACATTGAGAATGCTTAGCAATGGTCTGAGTTTTTCTGGATGACGTAGTGGCCTAAGAAGGGAGAGAACCTTCACTTCGTCATCTTCAACCATCTTGAATACGTAACTTTCAATGTCTCTAGTGTCATTGAGTTTTGCGATGCTTTTGGCGAACTCCTGAGAGCCGACGAAAGCCACATTCAAAACCGTCATGGTGGTGGCGGCTAACCCATCTGAATTGAACCCGTCGCTCAGTCAGATGCCTTCATTGCATCACGAGCAGACTCTGCTGCTTTCCACAGTTTCTTTTCTTCATCACTTTTTGGGACGAACTGTGGTATTGGTATTGGTCTCATTTGATTATCAATTGCAACCATGAAGAAAAAGCCAGTACAGATTTCTTCTGATTCCCACAC
>CBFHYB010000049.1:0-10980 GCA_965659915.1 Candidatus Thalassarchaeaceae archaeon | reverse complement strand
CCATTACCCCTGAATGTGGTCATGCGAGGTCATAGAGGCTAGATATTTCGATTATATGTCCATTATGGGAACAACTCCACAGGAGTTTACATGGGCGAGCCTCAGACCGCTCCCATGCGGCAGATAGTACGCCAGCCGCAATGGCTGGATGGAACAGTTTTGAGAGATGTAATTTAACACCACCCTGGTCATCAATACCCTCAACAGAAGTCACGCCACCTAACCCTGTTCTAGTAAGGAAGCGATGGCCAACATGTATCCAGTGTTCTGGTTCTGCGATTAACACCATTTGGTCGGTAGCAAGAAACCTAATCTTGCTTGCTTCAGCGAATCCCGTCCAAATCTTTTGACGCTCCTTATCTTGCAATGTATCCCATGTGAATTTGTTAGTATCCATACTTGTAGTTTCAAGAAGTTGTGGCATGACACTTTCCTCAAATCTGAGTAACATATCGCGAGTAATCCCCATCATACGAATCCCATCAATTGACCATACACCTGCAAAATCATGGTGTGCTAACTCAAGTGGGTGCATCCCTTCTGCAACAGGGTCTGATTTGCTATTGTCTTGCCATCTATGATCAACTTTCATTGCCTTTGGTATATGCCGTTTGTCTAATTCAAGGGTCACAAGGCATTCGGCATTTCCATCATCAGTCCAATGGAATCGAAATCTAGAATTCGACAGGAATTCTTGAGTAGCAGCCGCCCAACCTGCTGAAAGTGCCGAATGTGCTCTATTATGAATGATTAATTTAGTAGCGTCAGATTCAACTTTCATAAGTTCTAATTTTCCTAATCCTCGGATTTCCCAGTTTTTATTTATCCATTCAAACCGTTTGGCTATTTTTTTAAACATGGGATTTGGCATTTCTTCAGAAGAATTTGTCAAACGATATTCCTCAGATTCAGAAGCAGCGTGGGCTATTTTTCTTCCCAATGGAATTCCAACTAAGTTTTCTAATTCTGATAACCACATCTCAAATTCATTGATTGAAATGAAATGATAGGGTTCGTTACCAGTATCTACATCGCGTAACAAGCCACAGGATGTCGGGGTGAACCTAGATTTTAGGAGATTAGAGAACCAGGGTGTATCGTCTTTGGATACTTCATCTATTAGGGGCACAAAGCACTCCTATAGCCTCACCTCAATTGATGTTTCTATTACTAGTTCATCACATCATACTGCATTAGTGCTTCCACTTAGTCGGCTGGAAATTCAATTATTGCTTTCATTGTCATTTTCTTGATTTGATGAGTTAGGGCGGCTAGATGGTCTTTTTATCCCTGCAGATTCTGAAACTATTGAGTGGCTTGGGATGTGTTTTTTACTCAAATCAGTTTCCATAATCGGCACTCTTTCTGAAGGGCCAGTTGGTTTTTCAGGTGTTATCGAAGAACGAATTTTCCGGCCTCTGTATGCTGCAGGCCCAATAAGAATTTCAAGTGCACGCTGTTCTTTTCCAACTGGCTTAGGCCGCTTATTCCACCATTCAACAGGTAGTGGTGAACAACGCGCAAGTGGCTGAGAGATTAGTTTGCGTTGTCTCTTTGAGATGTTACTTGCAACCGTCCTCGCTTCTTTCTTTGGTAAGCGAACAACGAGCCACCCTGGCATACCTAGGTCGTAGACTACTCCATTGATTGTCACAAGTAGTCCTGACAATAACAGGTGCGTACCCACGGGAATCTTATCCGAATCAAAACTAATCTTGTATCGCTTCAGTCTTTTTGCATAGGCTATCATAGCCTTTTGATCACGGTGTTTGATAACTCGGCGTTGTAACTTCCGGAATCGCAAGGCGAAGAAATGTAAAACAATTAGAGAAGCCGAAATTGAAACTCCTAAAACATCGTTAGAACTTCTATCATACGCTATCAAACCAATAATTATCCAAGTTGGAAGAAGTACAATCCAGTTGAATAATCTCAATATCATAGAAGGCGTGTATCTTGGTGCCATTTTTCTCTCTATTGCTTCATGAGACGCGATAAATATATTCGCATTTATTGCTTCATCTTCACCATTTTTTGCTAGTAAAGCAGCTATTGGATTTGTCGGTGCTTCGTCAATCCATCGACGCTTTTCTTTAGGGTTTGGCTCAATGATTGCGGATTCCAATTCATTTGCTGGTGCTGCAAATCCCAAAATCATTCCCAGTGCCTTAACGCGTGGATCCTCTGGTGAACTAATTTGTAATTCCTCAAATATATCAAGTGCGTCAAACCAATCACCGCTATCAATCAAACATAATGCGGCGGCGATTCTTGCCTTGGCGCTGTTAGGATTTCTTCGGATGGCCTCAAGGGATAATTCCAATGCTTCATCATGCCTTCTTTCTGCACGTAATTTAGCAACTGAACTTATCATTGCTTGTAGGCTAATGGGGTCTTTATATATCGTGTCTATAGATGTTGTTGGGTCCCATCTCACCAATCTTTTTTGTAATTCTTGTAAGTAATGTATCGCTGAACTATCTTCCCAATCATAGAAGTCATCATTTGTCACTGAACCAGCCCAAGGGTCAAACCATTCTGCTACTAGAGAGAGAATTTCTGGTTCGTCGTATCCTTCTGGCTGTTCTAGGCCACGAAGTGCTTCTCTTGCTGCATCTAATCTTCGTGATGCTATATGCCCAGCAGCAATAATCATTCTTGCTTCATCATCTTCACCACCTTGTTGTGCTAGTAGTTTCCTAGCCACATCAATTGCTTCTGGCCATAAACCACGGATTGCACATTCAAGCATTCTAGCTCTACTTTTTTCTAATTGAACAACGAGTTGGTTTCCTTTAATTGTGTCAGATTGGAATCTCCTTAATGCATCAAGATCATCACGGTAAGCAGCCTCCTCAACGTAATTTCTCATCCAGTCGCCACCACCTGCAAGGATAGCACCTTCTCTCCTTTCGTCGGGATTTAGATCAAATCTAAGATTCTTCATTATACTGAATCGCCCGAGACTGAGAATCCAAGTCAATAAGAAAATTGCTTGTCCTGCTGCAATGAATTGCCACGTTTCAGCAAGTAATATTTCTTCAGATAATAAGGGGGTTGAGTCGCCATAGGGCATTAAATGACTAAATTCCTTGTAAGTTTGTAGAATAATGAGAAGTATGGAATACCCACTAAATCCTGCAAGTCCAAAGAATAGAACTCTTCCTTGGACACCGACTTCACTACGTATTTCTCGCGGCCTAGCTAATATGACACCCCCTATGCCACCGAATGTTTGTCCACCAAGGAATAGGTTTCTTGTCAATTCAAAAATAAATGCTAATCCCACAATTGCTACATTCAGCATAAGGTATGAGGCTAATGTAATTTCTAGAGCCTTCAACGAAATTACTTTTTGGAGAACGGGGTTATTTTCAACATATTGATAAATTTCCCATCCAATTATTCCACCTAGATCGAGCATGGAGTTAGCATCCGCCGGATTCTCAAGTTCAACATAAACTAATGTGACAATTCCATTGATTGCGGTTAATGGCATCGTGGCTAGGAATATTACAATGAGTAATGATGCAAAGCGCTTGAACAAACCAGGTTTGTCGGGATCAATGGCCGTTCTTTGCCCTCTCATGGTGCGCCATTTGTTGATTGTAAGTGTATTCCAAGAGGCGCCCATTATTCTTCCATAGGCAAGAATAGTTGGAGCCATAAATGCCAGAAGAGAAAATCCGATCCAACGCCCAAATATTTCTTCATCAGTACCAAAAGATGATTTTTGATAACCTACAAAAAGAACAATTCCAGTTACTGTTAATACCATTGCTATGGTGGCAAATGACCCGTACATTTGGCTCCATGTAGATAGTTTTCCAGTATCCCCTGTTTGTCTTGATAGTTGTGCATAAAGTGTGACGAATGGTGATATGATTATGGGGTAGGAAACCAAAATCAACATCATGTAGATTACCGGTTCGTAGAACGTTGATGGTTCGATGAGTAATTCACAAACAATTAACAGAATCCCCGTCATTGCCAACAAGTAAGCTAGCGAACCAACCATGACCTTAGGTGCGTTTAATAAATTCATTACTTCTTTTCTGTTTTTACTTAAACGGTGAACTTCATACAATCCATCATCTACTTCAAACGCAACCTGTAAATTGGAAAGAGAAAGAGGGAGTAGCCACCGCCATAACATCAGACCAACCATTATTGCAATTGCTAATGGGGCTAGTAAACTAGGGTCAAAAGTGCCAGCACCTACAATTGTTGGGGCAGCACTAACAAATGGCATCAATAAGGTGGCTAGAATGAAGATAACCAATGTGAATAACACGGTTTTACCGATGCTCCCGCCTCCCGTCATGACAGGGTCTATGCGGCTTCAGTTCTAATCGGTTGTGCCGTTCAGGGTCCTTAGACCCTGAGCCCAGTCATTATTCAGATTGTAAAATTCAACTGCTGGAAAGGAATCTTTCGATTCTATCAAATGCATCTTCTAGGACTTCAATATCAGGTAGGTAAACCATTCTCACGAAGCCTTTACCAAATTCTGGGCTGAATCCAGAACCGTGGACCATGAGCACTTTTTCTTGGTGCAATAAGTCAAGTACAAATTGCTTATCATCGTCTTTCCATCGTGGATGAGTTAATTCGATGAATAAGTAAAATGCACCACCTGGTGTTTGAGCACGCAAACCTTCTATAGATGAAATCCGTTGCATACAATAGTCTCTTTGTTGCAATAATTTTTCACGATAAGAATCCATCCAATCATCATCTGATGAAAGACCAGCAAGATATCCCATTTGAGCAGGGGTCGAGGCACAAAGACGAGATCGTAATAGCCGCTCAATCCCGTCTCTAACTAGAGACAGTCTATTGGCAGGGTCGTAAAATGCCATGTAGCCAATTCTCCAACCTGGAGCATAGTAGACCTTACTCACGCCATTCATAGTTAGTACTGGTACGGAACTTGCCGCTTCTGTTGCTGTTCCAGCCACAGATATATGGTTCCCCTCAAAATTCAATCCATCGTATATCTCGTCGGCAATAATTATGCAATTTGGCCATTCTGCTGCAATCTCAATAATGCCAGATACAATTCTTTCATCTGCAATACCACCTGTTGGGTTATTTGGATTTATTAACACTAACAGACGGACAGATTCATCCATTTTAGAGCGAATATCCTCAAGGTCAGGGTACCAACCATTCTGTGAGTCCATTCGATATTCAATAGTACTGCCTCCATAAAGAGGGGGGTATGTCATGTATGGGGGGTAGTGAGGTCCTGGGGAGAGCACCTTGTCTCCCTCCTGTAGAACTGCAGCAAACACAATTTGCAAAGCTTCAGTTACTCCGTGACATACGTAGACATCGTCTTCTTTACAATCCCAACCTTTGCTTTGTTCGTCGATTGCTATTGCCTGACGCAGTTGGGGGATTCCGTAGGAGTGTGAATAACCATTTTCTTGTCGCTCTAGCGACTCTTGAAATGCCTTAATCATATGCGTGGGTGTAGGTAGGCCAGGGTACGCCAATGGGTCTCCAATATTCAGTTTTAGAATTTCATGGCCTTGTTTTTCTAATTCAGTTGCTGGTACCACAACATCACGAATCGCATATTCAATCTGCGCGGCTCTGTTAGCTACTGGGATTGGATCCATATCAATTCCTCATTTTGTCTCAAAGGGGTTTCAGTTGTCACATTGTCGCTTGGTCGATTCCAGCCATTTTGCAAATTTCGTCAAAGTATTTTGAAGGTACTGGTTGAACACTTAGGCGCTGGCCTTTCTGTAATAATGGCATCCCTTCTAATGCTTGATTTTGTTTTAGGTCGGGAAGATTAAGAGGTGAATCAAATCCTATTACAGGTTCAATATCTACCATACACCAACGCGGATTATCTGTTGATGATTTTGGGTCAAAATAATTTGATGTTTCATCATGGGCTGTAAAGTCAGTATATCCTTCCTTACACACTTTGGCAATTCCTGCGATGTGTGGGGGCTTACAATTTGAGTGATAAAATAGTACTATATCACCGATCTTCATTGCATCTCTCATGAAATTGCGGGCTTGATAATTCCTCACCCCATCCCAATGTGTTCTTCCGTCCTTGACCAACTGTTCCCAAGGGTACACATCCGGCTCGCTTTTCATCAACCAATAGTCTGTCATTGCTCACTCGCAAGAGGTTCTGGTCTATTGCCTAAGCGACGGATTGTATATCACCATACATCGTGGTCACTTCGGTGAGTTGGGGCTGCCAAGACAACTTCCTCATCTTCTCCCTTTGCGATTAATCGAGCCGCTCTAATCATTGAAGCGGAACCTCCCACAAGCCCAACGCCACTTTCAATCATTAAAGTGAAAATTGCTGGTAACAACAACAATGCTGACGAAGCCGCGACAATCAGTAGAATGATGATAACTTTGACGAATGGTTTCAGCGCTGGTATCGGAATGAAGAAAGCTGTCGCTAATCCAGCACAGGTTACCACCACTGCTTCAATCAATGACATCCCAGTGGTTGAACAGGCTTCTTTAACCGCCTCAATAGTGCCTCCATTTTCTTTTACACGATTGGCAATATGAATACTGAAATCAATCCCGACTCCAACCAAAATTGAGCCAATCATGACCGTAACCAGTGATAGGGTGACATCCATTTGTTGCATCACTAACCATTGCATTGATACTGTAAACAAAACAGGTATTGTGGTCAATAATGCATATCTAGGGTCCCTAAATACAATTGACAGAGTGAATAGAGTTGCAGCTAATGCGAATCCTAGAGAAGTCCACTGTGAACCGACAATCAAATCATTCACGGCGATGGTGACGGCGGCTACGCCGATAAGTTGTGATGAAGCAATACCACCAGGATAATTCTGCTCTGCATAGATATTTACTTCATCAACAGCAGCTTGAGTATCCTGAACATTCATGAAAGGCATATCAATGTAAATCAAACTTCTTTGATATGTCTCGTTAATGAATAATTGACGTGTTTCTTGGGTAAGAGATGCATAAAAGACATCAAGCAAGAAAATCTGTACTCGTTTATTTGCATCATCTTCTGTGTTGAATGTTGTCAACACTCTCCAGAACGTTGCATCTTGTTCTTCTTCTCTATCAAATATTACATGGCAAACTTCTTCGCCAGTTCCTCCTGGAATTAAATTACAGAATGGGGTTACAGATGTTCCAGATAAATTAACTGAAACTCCAACAGATTTCATCAGGAAAACAATACTTACTGCATTTGTTTTATTGACTCCATCTGCTCTGCTTTCTAGCATTTCAATATCTTGCAGTTTGGCAAACGGATCATCGTTTTCCGTTGTCGCATCATCTCTATCTCCTGCTACAGCGCCATCAATAAGCAACATTCCAATTTGCCCAGCATTGAATTCCTCACTGTATTGTTTCATTTTCATTATAGGTGGTTGATTTTGTGGAGCCATGTCTAACAAATCAATATTTTCTTCAACTTGAGGTCTTGCCCAAACAGCTGAAACTATCATTAAAATTAAGAAAATACTTAGTGTAGTTTTTGCCCAATTAATCGGTTGCTCAACTACAAATTCAATTACCTTAGGTGGAGGGTGACTTGGCTTTTTCAAATCTAATAACATGGTTAAATTTGGTACCATTACCATTGTCAATATATACACAATTATGATCCCGCCAGCGAGTGCGATTCCAACTGTTTTAATTGGAGCCATTGGGGTAATAACGAGAGAAATGAAACCTATTACAGTAGTAATTGCAGATAGCAAAACCGCTTTACCAGTGGATTGAATTGCGATAGCCATTTTTTCTTGCGGGGTTCCCGATTCCTCTGCATATCTGTTGGTGATGTGCAACCCATATGATACACCCAGCGCAAGTAATATCGGACCCACAATGATAACAGTCATCGTCACCTCATAATCGAGATAGCCGATCAGTCCCAAAGTCCACCATACAGAACACAAAGTTGGTAGTCCAGATATGATGACCACCTTAATCCCTTGAATCACTCTTACCTTCCCTGTTTGAATCAAGTCAGAATGAAACAGGAACAGTCCAAATGCTACGGCAACAACGCCCAAGGGGAAAATTTGCCAAAACAGAACGAAGGAGTATTTTGTCACCGAATTGGTGATTGGCACAGGTCCTGTTAGGGTCATGGTCAGGCCAATACATTGAGGCGCAGTACCATTTTGTCCGTCGGGTCTATCTTCACATGCCGAGGTTTCTTCGTTCCAATTATTTTCAAATGAGGTTTGCTCAATCCAGCATTCTGTGTATGCGATGATATCAGTGTATGCTTCTACCTCACGCTGCCCTCCGGTTTTGCAAACCTCGGGAATTTCTGATGCTTGGAATCCAGTATCAACAACACCTACGACAATTACTGCTCTATTTGGAAATCCAACCGTTGACAGAGCACCTGCTCCCACATCACGATAGAGTTTATCTTTAGCATTCGGTGGTAATTCTCCGATGATTTGGTTTACACGATTTTGGTCATCTGGTATGCTGTATCCACCTAATGTGTCACCGAGGTCATCTATTTGGTCATTGATTTGCTGAGAAAGGTTATCTCCACCAAGAGCATTTGTGACAAACGCCTTTGCAACTCTTGGTGCCGACGAATTCACTTCTTTGACCACAGTAGATATTGATAAAATATAGATAATTCCATCTTGTTCACCACCATCTGAAACAACCTTATTCAATTGTCGTTCGATTTTATCAAGTTGTTTGAGAACCTCAACATTTGTCACACCTTGATTCTCAGATTCAACATAGATGATCATCGCATTTGTAGTCCAATCTTCTTCAATTGTTGCTAAATCTTCCTTAACGGTTGAACCTTCTGGCAGATAGACCTCCAAATCACCATTGACATTCAATGAGGATGTCCCTGTCCATTTGTCTAGTATGCCTGAGTGGAATAGGAAGAACATTGTAATCAGTACACATAGTCCCACCGTTGGCGCTGGGAATCTGGTTAATGAACCAAATATGGTCATTTTACGGAGCTCTTTTTGAATTCTCCGTGGAGCATCCATTATTGCTTCTAATGCTGATTCAGAATCAAAGTCACCGAGTTTACCTTTGACGATACTCGTAGTGGAACTTATTTTTTCTGTAAGTCGTGTTGTGGGGTGTTTCTCTGGCGCCTTTCTATCTCTCCCTTCTTCAGAGATGTCACCCACCATTACGCCCTGCCAACAAGCCCGCCTTTAATATCTCATCCAAATGCATGGCAATTTGCATGATTGCAGCCCTCCGGAAATTAGCCAAATTATCAATCACGTAGGGGTCTAAGGTCAATGCTCTGTGTTTTGAAAAAGCGGTATCCTCATGAATGGTGACTTAGCGCCCCTAGTTTGAGGATGCTTGCTGTTGACGTGTGAGAGGGCCTTGGTGGGATAATTAATGGCAGATCCGCGTATAACAGATAAGCGATGGACAATTGACTTAGAAAAGCGAATCCAAGAAGAGCATTATGCTGATCAAGACCTATACAATTCTAGGTATGGATTTGACCCCACATCGGAAAAAGAACTCTTTGTGATTGACACACCCCCGCCATACCCTAGTGGAACTTGGCATATTGGAGCAGTTGCCCAATATTCTATGATTGATGTAATTGCTAGGAGCCAGCGTTTAATGGGTAAAGAGGTATACTTTCCTTGGGGTGTTGATAGAAATGGTATCAACATTGAATTCACCGTTGAGAAAAACACAGATAGAAAGATGAAAACTTACGATCGAGCAGAATTCTTAAAATTATGTGAAGAAACAATTGAAGAATTTACTCAAGCAATGCGGGATACAGCAAGTAGAGTGGGATTATCTTGTGATTTTGCCAAAGAATATCTTACAGATTCTCCTGAATACCGTGCAGTAACCCAGGCAATTTTCGTCGATTTATTCAAGCGAGGGGAAATTGTTGAGGATTTACGCCCGAACATTTACGACCCAGTAGAAGGCACTACGATTGCAGATGCAGAAGTTGAAAGATTACAGAGAATGACTCAACTTGTTGATGTCAAATGGACAACTGAAAGTGGCGAAGACATCACAATTTCCACCACTCGCCCCGAATTAATTTGCGCTTGCGGCGTTGTCGTAGTCCATCCGGATGATGAAAGATACCTGCATCTTGTAGGCCAGCAAATACACCTTCCTGTGGAGGTAGAGGGCCGAGGGACTAGCGTTGAAATCCGAGCTCACCCATCTGTAAAATCTGATTTCGGTTCTGGTGTTTTGATGATTTGTTCTTTTGGTGACCAGAATGACGTGGCTGTTTTCAGGGAATTAGGATTGACCCCTTTCCAAGCGATTGGATTAGATGGATGTATGACTGAAATCAGCGGCCCCTTGTCTGGAATGACTGTTCTAAATGCACGTGAGGCAGTAATTACGAGTCTTGAGGAAGCAGGCAGAATAGTTTCGATAGAAGATCGTCAGCAAGAAGTACCAGTTTCAGAGAGAGGGAAAAACCCGGTTGAAATTATTTTGTTGAAGGAATGGTATATCCGCCAGACTCACAAGCAAGATAGGATTGCTGAATTAGCTGATGAAATAAATTTCACACCCCCTCGTAACAAACAATTTCTCCTAGATTGGATGGAAAATATCTCAATTGATTGGCCAATAAGTAGACGACGTTGGTATCATACTGAGATTCCAATTTGGTATTCAGAAGACCAAAAGAAAGTCATTGTACCACCAGTTGGAACCTATGTTCAACCTTGGCGCGAAAGCCCACCTTCAAATTCAAGAGTGTTAGATAGGGAAACAAAAGAAGACCTAGGTAAATGGTCTGACATGATGGAAAGTCTAGGAGATATTCAAGGAGAAGAAAAAGTGTTTGACACTTGGATGGATTCTTCAAATTCAAACCTCTTTGTTTCAGGTTATCTTAATGATAATGATACATTTGAACGTGCATTCCCTACTGGCATAAGGCCTCAAGGAAAGGAAATTGTCCGCACATGGCTGTATTACACCTTG
>CBFHYB010000048.1:0-11065 GCA_965659915.1 Candidatus Thalassarchaeaceae archaeon | reverse complement strand
TACGTTTTTGATGCTACTGATATGGTAATCGGCCGCTTGGCTAGCCATGTAGCAAAGATTCTTCTTAACGGCCAAAAGGATGGAACTCTAGATAGAGTAATCATCACTAATGCTGAGAGTGCAGTTGTATCCGGTTCAAAGAAGGCCGTTTTTGCAACATACCGTAAGAAGTACGAGTTGAACCACGCCCGTAAGGGTCCGTTCTTCCCACGTATGCCCGATAAGATTCTCAAGAGAACCGTACGAGGAATGCTACCTTACCAGAAGAAGAGTAGTGGACGAGCGGCTCTGCGCAATTTGCGTGTAGTAATGGGCTGTCCAAATCATCTAGTGACAGGGGAACTTCCCGAAGGTCATGAGAGAGGAGACATGTCAAAATTGACAAGGCCACTACCTCAGAGGTTTGTGCGATTAGGCAAGATATCTGAGAATCTAGGTGCTCCAGCAGGACGAGTTGCCGGAGGTGACTTTTGATGGCACGAAAAAAGAAGTTGTCAGTAGAAACTAGTGGCAAGCGCAAGACTGCAATTGCTCGGGCGACTGTAAAACCAGGTAAAGGCCGAGTTCGTGTAAACAGTCAACCAATCGAAATTTTTGAACCAGAACTTGCTCGTCGTAAGGCAATGGAACCTCTAGTTATCGCTGAAGCAATGAGGCGAATTGGTGAAGATTCTGGAAAGGGTAATGTCGATATCAATGTCAATACAATCGGTGGCGGTGTGATGGGTCAAGTTGACGCAATCCGCACTGCAATCGCACGTGGCTTGGTGAAGTACAATGGTGGCGCTGAGGGAGATGATGAGGAACTTCGAGATGAGTTCTTGCGATTTGACCGCAGTTTGCTAGTTAATGATCCAAGAAGAAAAGAACCGAAACACCAACAAGGTCGTGGTGCTCGCAAGAAATGGCAGAAGTCGTATAGATGAGGTGAAAAAATATGTTAATTCCAGTAAGATGTTTCAGTTGTGGTAATGTAGTCGGCCAGCATTGGCCCGATTACAAACTAAGAACCGACAATGGCGAAGATGCTAGTGTGGTTCTAGATGAACTTGGTGTGGAGAGATACTGCTGTCGCAGAATGTTCGTATCACACGTAGAGTTGATTGACGAAGTTGCTCCATTCACTGTTTATCGCAAACCCTGAATGAGAACCGGGCCCGTAGGTTAGCTTGGCCAATACTTGACGGCTGGGGGCCGTTAGACTCCGGTTCAAATCCGGACGGGCCCACCAGATTTGCGTATTTGTTGATTGAAACAGTATCAGAAACACTCATGGTCAGTACCCCTTAATCACCTGTACATGGCATCATCTGCGAAGTTGCTGAAGATTTTGATATCGGTTCTACTTGTAGTAGCATTGCTTGCAGTTCCAGTGTCTGCTCAAGAAGATACAGATGGTGACGGTGTTGTTGATGGTGATGACCAGTGTCCAGATACCGCTGAAGGAGCAACAGTAGATGCGAATGGTTGTTCAGATGCACAACGCAATTCCGATAATGGTGGAGATGAAACTACAACAGACAGCGATTCCGATGGCGTGATAGATGATAATGATGAGTGTCCAAATACTGAAACGGGTAATGAAGTAAATTTTGTTGGATGCGCCGCATACCAATTTGACACTGACCGGGATGGTGTGCCAAATGGGGAAGATGAATGTCCAAACACACCTCACTCTGAAAAAAATGAGGTTAACAGACAAGGTTGCACTCCGTTCATGGATGAAACATTAGCAGAAAGTGTGCCAATTGTTGGGCGCATAAGCAATGGAAACGCTATCAGCGCTGGAACAATTTCCATGATGTTTGGTGGACTTGGTTGGACTTGGAGAGCAAGCCGAGCCATCGGAGTAACTGGTGGTTCTGGAAAGCGTCTCAAGAAGAAGTACTTGACTCGGATTAAGAAGGCAAAATCAAATGTTGACCTTCAGATTATTAGAAAGGAACTGAATAAGGTCAACGATAAGGGGAAACTACCGGATGGCGCTTACGCAGATTTGATGACTGCACAGGAACAGCGTAGTATTGTATTGAGTAATCAGACTTCTACTAGCCAACAACTGGGTGGAACTGTTGGTCTACGTCCTTCAAAGAAGCCAAAGCAGTAATCCAAATTCGCCGATAGGCGAAAAGACGGATAGCCGAAGAGATTGATAGGGGGTGCACCTCATCGGCGATGCATGAGTGGTAGCGCAGTGAGAGCAATGGCTCTGTCTTTATTGATGATAACTTCATTTTTTGCAGTGTTTTCTATTGCTACAGAAGCAACAGTGATTTCAGCAGATACACATTGGTCTGGTTCAGTAACAATTGATGATGATGTTCTAGTTACAGCATCTAGAACCTTGACAATTGAAGCCGGAACACAAATTACAGTGACTGGTGATTATCTAATCACAGTAGATGGAACAGTAGATATTTTGGGTACAGAAACTAATCCTGTTTCAATCACGAATAATAACAATCCAGGCGGATTCAACAGTAATACTGGTTGGTGGGATGGTTTTCTAGTATCATCAAGTGGTGATATTGACGCATCTTGGGTAACAGTGTCGAGAGGACGGACAATTTTCGATGTTGCAGGCTCAGCAACTTTTGACAATACTACTGTTGAGTATTCATACATCGGTGCTGATGTAAGTGGTAGCGCATCAATAACTGGATTGAGTTGTACAAATGTAGATTTCACCTGTATTTCTGTTCTTCAAGGTGGGAGTGCCTCAGCGAATTCAGTTTCAGTTTCTGCTTCAGGCAATGGGGTTGAAAATGGCGGTTCCTTAACACTGGATGGTTTGGAAGTGTCTCAATCTGGTATTGGTTTGTTAATTTTTGATGGTTCAAATGGTGGTGCCTCAAACCTTGATTTTGACAATCTTTCAATTGCAGTTCTTAGTCGCGGTATCTCTTCATTTAGCGTAGATTCTTTGCGCGTAGACGATTCAAGTTTATTGCTAGATGCGATTAACAGTGACGGATTAGAGATTGAGGATGTGGTAGGTGAAAATCTAGATCGTTTGGTTGTTGGCAGCAGTATGGGTGATGTCAATTTTGATAATTTTGTAATCAATGGAAGTGGTGCTAACGGCTGGATGGTAGCAGCTGATAGTGCCGGTACATTCACCCTCAGCAATTCTACCCTCAATGGTTTTGATAGCGGTTTGAGATTTACTGGAAGCGGCTTGCATGTTATTGAGGATAGTTCTATTTCAACCAGTGGTTCTGTCTTTGATATCAGCGGAACAGGTAGTTTTGAAACAAAATCCTCAACTTTTACCGCAACCTCAAATTTGGGTTATTTTTCAGGTGTAGATTCATCTTGGGATGATTCAACGTTAACTACAGATTCAACATCAAACGGATTGGAACTAATTAGTGGAAAACATACTTTTGACACAACAAGCATTTCCCGTGACTATCTTTATTCAGACTCATCATCGGTTGGATTAGCAGTTACATGGGCTGTTGTGGATGCTGATGGATTAACCCTTTCAGGTTGGTCTGATGGGGCTCAGTGCCGTACTGATTGTGAGTTAGAAGGTAGTTCCCTTACAGTAAACATGGGTGGTGTACAAGCAGGTAACGGGATTAATATTGATGGGGGTTCGGTTACACTTGATTCCCTAAGCACAAGTAGTTCCCTTCACGGAGTTTACGTGGTTGATGGGGATTTACACGTATCTGATTGGACTGGTGCTTCGCATGGTGATTCAACTCTGCTAGTAAACATCGATCAGACGGCTATCGTGCGTAATCTTCCAGCTCACTCCTCAAACGGATTATGGGATGCTGAAGGAGATGGAACACTCCTGTTTGGAGGCACCAACGCGCGTGTAAACATGGCTCAAGCGAATGAATTTACAGAATCAACAATATCTGTTACCGACCTTTCTGATATTGCAATTGTCGGCGTCAATGTTGAGGCGCATGGATTCACCGAAGTTACAGATGCTAATGGCGAGGTTGTCTTACCTCTGTTAACTAGTGGAAGTGATGTTTCTGCTGATGACGGCGTCTATGGAGTCACAGATGTAATTTCACCACCCGGTGGTAATTTACAACTTCCAGTTATTCCAACTACAGGTGCATGGGTTATTCCAATAGGCGTGCATGCAGTATTGATTGGTAACAATTACACTGCACCTTCTGGAGGTGACGTAACGATTTCAACTTCCGCTTCTCTAACATTGAAGAATGCACATTTGGCGGTCCCAAATGGTGAAATCGTAGTCGAAGGCAGTGGCCAATTAATTGGTGAAAATGGTTCAACAGATGCAGTGGTTAGGACTACTGGTGGAAATGCAATTGAAGGTATTGGGGCCGGATTATTTGTGCAGAACGATGTTCATCACAGTTGCTCATTAACAGAACATGTTTGGTCTGGTTTGCATGTTGAAGGAGATTTCTACCTAGAGCAAACTTGTCGGCTCAATATCTATGATGGGACAGTATCAGGTACCATTCATCCTTCAATGGGTGGATATTTTTCACTGAGCAATATTGCTCAAATCAGAGTTGTTGATTTTGGTGAACCTGTTGAAGGCGCAACAGTCACTGTTCAAGGAAATCAAATGAATACAAATCAAGATGGTATTGCGCTCTTTTCAGCAACATATCGAAATGTTACCGAAGTTTCAGACTCAAGTACAGGACTTTTACAAGTCTATGTGCTAAGGAATGGTCACAGTCAAATCCGTAATTGGGATTCAACATCACCAATTTCACTTGATGTCATGATGTCAACAGTGAGTGGTGGTTACTTGGCAGAATGGTTGCGTCTTGATGCGGCTTTTACGCCATACTACCTTGATGACAATCTTACTATTACAACGGGAACAACACTGACGATTCAAGCCTATTCATCACTCAGTGTCAAGGCTGACAGAGGAATCTCTGTTAGTGGTGTGTTAGAAGCCACACAAGCCAGCATCATTGGTAGTGATTGGAACGGCGTATCACTCTTAGATGGTGGTGTAATGGAAATGTCAGATAGCCAAATGATGGGTGGTTCCCTAACTATTGGCCCTTCTTCATCAACAACTAATCTTGAAGGAATGATTCTCTCAAATACACCTATTTTTGTTAGTGGTTCTGGGGAAATTTCTCTATCTGATTCACTTTTGCATCAAGCGGACAACTGTATTTTCAGCAATGGAGGTCAAATCACAGTGAGTGGCACTACCATCCAAGATTGTAGTCAGTCAGCTGCATTATTGACACAGTCGTCAATTGATTTCAGTAATGTCACACTTGGGGCTGGAAATGAGAAGGGACTTCATCTACGTGGAAGTAGTGGTTCTGTAGTTGACATTAATGGTAATGATCACGATGGTAGTGGCCCAGCTATTCACCTTGAGATGGTGGATTCATCTCTTTTGTTATCTAGGGTTAACTTAACTGGGCAAATATTGACACCAGCAATTTCAGTAGAGTGGTCTGACCTTTTCACCCTCACTGATAGTGATATTCAAGGCCCCCTAGGGGTGGTAATTGACCACAGTACGGTTGAGATGAGCAATGTTGCTTTCCATGGTGATGGTGATGGTATTGCAATGCAAATAACAGGTGCAAGGGCAGACGCCTCACTGGTATCAGAATGTAGTTTTGATAATTATGGAACTTCAGTACTTCTAAACGGTCAAGAGGGTGACTTGGAGATGCCAGTGACTACATTCAGTGGTAATACACATAATTCACAAACAGCATACGCAGCAAATGGCTTGGCTTTTATTTCTCAATCAGAAACAATACAAGGTGTAATAGAAGCATCAGGAAGCAAAGATTTCATATCGCAAATTTGGAATCCGGTGTCAATGGATTCATCAGATGTAATTGTTAGTGAGGCAGCAGCAGTTGTCGTTGGCTCAACATGGCAATTAGTAGCAACAGATGATACCGGCACGGTTCTTACTGAAGCATCCATTGAAGTTACTGTACAGTCGTTTGATGGGGCAGTGGAGGACCAAACTATCAACGCAGACACGAGTTCTGGAAGTGCAACGATTCCTATAATCTACCAAAGTTGGTCTGAATCAGGTACAAGCATAGCCGGAGTAGCTGTGTGGAGAGCAAATGCACCCACTTATGTTGAGGGTGAAGGGTCATTCGTTCCTGGTGAATTTTCAGATCGTAATGTTGTGGTTGAATTGACTAAAAATCTCGATCCACAAGTGAGTATTACATTGCCCTTCCCAGATCAAGGTGTCCAAGAGGGGTCAGTAGTCAACTTTAGTGCTAGTGGATATGATGCAGATAGTGCACTTGATGAGGTATTGAGTTACACCTGGTATTTACGTGCCCAAGGAGAAAACGCTCCTGGAACACAAATTTTCACAGGAAGTTCAGGGTCAGTCACAAGTCTTGGAGAAGTTGGAGTATACATCGTTACGGTGAAAGTTACCGATGCTTGGGGTGGAACCGCTGAGGATGCGATTACAATCACAGTTGTGTTAGATGATGCTGATAACGATTTCATAGACACCTGTTCAATCGATGGGCCAAATGCTTGGTA
The DNA here is from genome assembly GCA_965659915.1 of Candidatus Thalassarchaeaceae archaeon. GTDB lineage: Archaea > Thermoplasmatota > Poseidoniia > Poseidoniales > Thalassarchaeaceae > MGIIb-Q1. The sequence goes on along the minus strand of CBFHYB010000048.1, from coordinate 4,558 downwards.
TGATTTGGTTGAAGACCGCCCCTGTGGGCCTGATATTTACGACGATGATGATGACAATGACAGAATTTCTGATGCCCGTGATGTATTCCCAACCGACCCTTGTGCACATTCAGACCACGATATGGATGGTATGCCAAATTCATTGTTACCAAATTGTGAGACTGATTTGATTGAAGATGATGATGATGACAACGATGGTATATTGGATAGTGCAGACGCAGATCCTCTAAATCCATCAATTACCGGTGCGGATGGAGAATCTGAGAGTAGTGGTTTGTTATCACCTTCCGTGATATTACCGGTTTTCGTTCTCATCATTGTAGTGGTGGTCATTTTCTTGCGTGGCTCACGCTCAGAATTTGGCGGCCAAGAAGGCGTTTGAGGTGGGAATTTGGCACTTGACCAAACCACAGCCGTGGCTTGGGCAGTAGTCTGTTTAGTTGCAACAATAGTGTTGTATGATGGATACCGTCTTTTACGCACAAAAGAAGAAATCAGTTCACTAGGGGCACTTAATTCAGGCGGTTATGCGTGGGAATCAGATTCTTCAAGAGAAATAATGAGAAACGGTACTTCGTTAATCACCCTTGGAATCATGATGGCTCTACCTTGGCCGTTCGTTGAGAGTAGTGGTACTCCAGTAATTTCAGTTTTATTATACGATATTTTGCTTGGTATTCATTGTCTTTGGTTGATGATGACGAAACGTTATGCTATCAGTAGAACGCATCTTTTTGCTGATGGGTTTCAGTATCCATGGGAGTCATTGCGTTGGGATGAATGGAATGGTGGTAACAGGATTGTGTTACAGCGTAAAGGATGGTGGATTTTTGCGCCGCTGCCGATTGGTGGGTCATTAGTTGATTTAGAGCAGGTAGCTGCAAGAATTGAGGCTTTGCAAAGTGATGAATGGCATTTATTTGTCAAGGAATCAGAAGAATAGTACTTTTATGTTGAAAAGTGGTGTAATTAGCCCTTGAAATCAGTAAAAAAGCCACTTCAATCAATGAGTTTTAGAGGGTCCGCCATCATCGCTGTATGATGGCCGGTGAGGGGAGTGATGATGGTTCATCCGAGGGTGAAATTGAGGCTGACTCCCTCACAGCCCAGATACAAGAGTTAGCCACTAGAATAGCCCATCATTCTCACCTTTACTACAATCTTGCAGCACCCGAGATAACGGATGCTGAATTTGACGAATTATGGGACGAGTTGAAGCGAATATCCCCCCAACATCCTCAACTCAACATGGTGGGTGCAGATGTTGCCCCTGGTTCAGTAAAAGTGGTGCACATGTTTCCAATGCGTAGTTTGGATAAGGCGACGACTGAAGATGAGATTCGTCATTTTGTCACAGAGACTACTGCTCAAGGTAGGAGATTCATCGCTCAACCAAAATTGGATGGCTCAGCACTATCACTTGAATATAGACGAGGAAAATTGGTCAGAGCAGCCACTAGAGGAAGTGGTGAAAGGGGCGAAGATGTAACAGCAAACGCTAGGCGTATACCCAACATTCCATTTGAAATCCCATGGCCTGGTGATTGTCATGTTCGCGGTGAGGTGGTAATGCCACTTGCTACATTTCATGATGTATATGCAGAAGTTGCTCCGAATCCTAGAAATTTGGCAGCAGGAGCATTGCGCCAAAAACACATTGAAACAGGTAAAGCCAAAGCAGAGCATCTTGAATTTTATGCATATGATGTAAGGTTTGTAGGTGCAGACGCGCGTCACCCAGATTCACCAGAGCCTGAATTCATGAAATCAGATTCACAAGCAGCAAAATGGTTACAAGAGCAAGGAATTACAATTGCGGGAGACACAGTTATTGAGTCTGAAAGTGCAGAAGATGTTTGCAAAGGAATGGTTGCTTTAACTGTTGATTATACTGAAAACCGTGATAATTTTGATTGGGAAATTGATGGGATTGTGTTCAAACTTGATAATTTTGAAAAGCGAAAATTGCTGGGTACGACAGCCCACCATCCAAGATGGGCTCTAGCATGGAAATTTCCTCCAGAACAGGCAACTACGGTACTAATGAGGGTTGAGTGGCAAACCGGAAGGACGGGCGCCGTGACACCCGTTGCACATGTTGCCCCAGTGGTGGTTTCTGGTGTGACCGTTGAAAAAACGACTCTCCATAATGCAGGGGAAGTCGAGAGGCTGGGAATCAATGTCGGTGACAAAGTTAGAGTCGTTCGTAGAGGCGACGTCATTCCTAAAGTGATAGAATCATTAGGACGGGCTACCAAAGCTGATTTGGTCGGAAGGAAGCATGCTAACGGTGAAGAATTTGATAGTAAATTACCACCAAAAGAAGCGATAAATATTCCTGATAAGTGCCCTAAATGTGACAATGATTTGGTAATCGATGGAGCCTTTCTTAAATGTCTAGATTTGTCATGTGCTGCTCGTCAGGTGCACTCGCTAATTTACTGGTGCCGAGCATTGGAAATGGATGGAATTGGGGTGAAATTAGCTGAACAGTTATCTGAATCAGGTTTAGTAGATTCTATCGCAGATATGTATAATTTAGATATGAAAAATTTGCTCACACTTGAGCGAATGGCTGAGAAATCAGCCTCAAATGTGTTGGCGGAAATAGAGGCTACAAGAAATCTGACATTAACCCAATTTTTAGCAGCCCTTGGTTTACCAAAAATAGGACCAGAATTGGCAGAAGCCTTTGCTGAAAATGTTGGTAGTTTGGAATCATTGATGGAATTAGTTGAGCATAGAAATGATGCACCAGCAACTGATGATGATGGTAATCAATCAAAATACAACGACGCGATAGCGTCATTGATTGAAATCGATGGTGTTGGCTCAACGGTTGCTGAGCGATTGTTGAACGGGCTTGCACAGCGGCAAGATGTGATTAATAGACTCAATGAAGCACTTACCATTTCAGATGTTGAGAAGCGAGTAGCAACAGGCTCACTGCTTGGTTTGACCTTCTGTTTGACTGGTGCTTTGAGTAGGCCTAGGAAAGAGGTTGAATTACAAATTAAATCGGTTGGAGGTAAAACTACAACTTCAGTTAGTGGTAAACTAGATTATTTGGTGGCTGGTGAAAATGCTGGCTCAAAACTTGACAAAGCAAACCGATTGAGTGTCAAAGTTTTGTCCGAGCAAGAACTCAGTGACATGATTGGTGAAATCACGCCATCACCTGGTGAAGTGAAGCAAGAAACGATGCCAAAATCTGACAAACCTAAGGATGAAGAAGAGGAATCAGCAAACCAAGGCGAAAATGGACAAACCTCACTCTCTGATTTCTAATTGAGATCAGCCGTAAAGCATCGCTGAGGTGCCACCATCATCATCGCTCTCTTCACTTGCAGAGAGTTGGTGACTAAGCATCGCTTTGATTTGTTCTTCAATTCTTGCCGCTTCTTCAATGAGTGGTTCTGCATCAAGTGTGACTGCAGGGAATAATAAATTGAGTTTCTCAATAATTCTAGCCGCAGCTCTAGCATCAGGAATAGCAGGATTTGCTTCTGCTAAAATTGCACTAATTTCTATTCCGCGGCGTCTTCCCTCTCCCATCATTACACCAGTCATACCACCTACAACCCCGTGTTTTAGCAGAGGAACACCCATTTCGGTGAGTTTTTCGCGAGTAGACTCAGTAGCACCTATACCGAGTAAAGTCTCATCAGTATCGTCATCATCAACCAATTCGTGAGGCGATTCAACACCATGAGCAAATGCGTCAATCAGGATTGCTGAACTAATATTTGCTTCCTTACTCCATGCAAATAGGGCTTCGGTAAGTGGTAGTGCTAAGCGTCCGTGAACCTGAATGTCTGATAGAACAACAATCAATTTGTCACATCCTTCAATTGTACAATTCGGTTCACCCGCATAAATTCGAATAGGTGGCAATGGTTCACCATCTTGAACTAAACATACTGCAGGCAGTCTAGAATCTCGAACGCCACCGACAAATTGTAGATCAAGACATTCAACCAAAAAATGTGCTACGATGTTTGATACCATACTTACAGTTGGAAAACAGGACACCACCATAGCTCCGTTTGCATCAATGCTATCATCAACTTTGACTAAAGGTAGGTCAGCCATAGTCACCCGTTGACGCCGATGGCATTAATGGTTGGGGCACTCTGCAGATAGTCAGCCGGGCTTGTCATATAGGGGTGAATTGGACATGGTAAACAGGAGAAGGTCGCATTCACTTTCCCCCTCTGCTTGGAATAATTTTGAGGCATGTCCACGAAAATTTTGGTTATCCCGTCAACGTTTACCGCGCAAGGCTGGAATGGCTGCTTCCCTAGGTACAGCAGTTCACGATTCGGTTGAGGATTTATGCAATCTTGATCTTAGTGGCAGAGATGCTGAAGAGGATGGATGGCTTCCAGCCACAGCAAAATCAATTCTTACAAGACAATGGGATGATGAAAGAGAGAAATTCTTCAACACATCGCGCCATCCAAAATGGAAAGAAGAAGAATTTGAACAGGCTCAAAAACAATTGATTGGCGCTTTGAATATACTATTCATGAAAGCTGGATACAAGCAGGTTTCTTTG
>CBFHYB010000047.1:0-11317 GCA_965659915.1 Candidatus Thalassarchaeaceae archaeon | reverse complement strand
CCTACCAACACAGCAGGGTCGTCATCTCTCTTACCAGAAAGCATAGTCTCAGGGTGAGGTAATCCATCATACTCTAGGTGAGCGTATTCTTTACTGTCTTTTCGACCTTTAACTTCATCTTGTCCAGCACCAGGGATTTGAATCTCTTCTTCTTGACCGCCAGGGAATCTCTTTCTCTCAGCGTTGTAAGTTCGAACGAAACTTGATCGGCCAAGTGCTCTTTCAATTGAAGCACGGTTCATGATGACCGCGTCCTGCATATTATAGCCATGATGACTTAGAATAGCGACTATGTAATTTTGACCGCCAGGGCGGTTCACAAAGTTCGTTGAATCCATAGATTGTGTTTGCACGATGGAACGCTGTGGGTAGTCAAGAATGTGCATTCGTGTATCTGGTCTTACGCGGTGATTACTTGCAGGTAGGCCAAGAGATTGCTTGACCATCGCAGTTCCACCAGTAACACGAGGTGTAGAGTTGTGTTCTGGGAAAGGAACTAGGCTAGCACAAACCCCCAAAATCAACTGAGGGTCAATTTCAACGTGAGTATATACTAGGACAGTTCCGCTCTTCTTTTCTTTGCGACGAAGTTTGTCAACACCCTCTTGGAAATAGTTTAGAGGGAGAGTGAATTTCTCTGTAACCCATGTCCCGTTTGATAACTGAACTTCTACCTCTAACTCTGCTTCGGTAATGTCAAACTCACCGAGATTTGTCCATGTGACTTTGGCTGGGTCAATTGGGCGTTGATGTTTTGGTGAAAGTGTTGGGAGGTCGTAGGCTCGCGGAGCAACTAGAAGGTCTTCTTCCTCTTCTGCGTCCACCCACTCAACTACTCCTTCGTTCACGAGGTCTTTGAAATTCATTTCACGGTCTGCAAGGGCAACCAAGTGCTCCTTTGCTAGAGTAAGAGTACCACTATCAAGAACCAATAACGGACGTAGAATTCTTCCTTTGTCTGTATTGATGAAGATATCACGATTTACTGAATCGTGGCGAATGCTAACTTCTGGGCGGATTCTGCCATTTCTTCTTCGACGCTTGAAGTGAGTGACCAAACGATGAGGATTCTTGTGTAAACCAAAGATGTCACCATTCACGTGAACACGTGAACCTTCTGACCAATCCTCTGGTTCAATGACATTAGCTTCTTTGAGCAACTCTTTGACATCGTCTTCTGAAACTGCTTCGGATACGTCAATCATTTGTGCCGCGTTCTTTACCAAACCACAGTTCTGTCCCTCAGGGGTTTCGTTAGGGCAAAGACGACCCCATTGTGTCGGGTGAAGATCTCGGGCCTCGAAATGTGGTTGGCTTCTCACAAGTGGGCTAGTTACTCGACGCATGTGGGATAGTGCCGAGATGAAGGTTGTTCGGTCAAGCAATTGGCTAACACCAGTTCTACCACCAACCCAGTTTCCAGTAGCAAGAGCGTGCATGATTTTTGATGTTAGAACATCTGGCCGTAGACAACTATTGATTTTTAGTTCGCGCTTTCTATTATGATGGCGCTCAAGTTGGTACTTGAGGTCACGAGCTAGTTGAGTCATGCTGACTCGGAACAAATCTTCAATTAAATCGCCAGCAAGACGGACACGCTTGTTTGCGTAGTGATCCTTATCATTTGGCTTACCTTGAGTAATTGCCATTTCCAAAACTTGACGAACAATTCTACCAAGGAAAACCGCCTTCTTCAAGCGGTGTTCAGGTTGGTCTCCAAGATGAGGAAGTAATTCCTTATCCATCAAATTGTTCACACGTTGTTCACGGTATTCTTTTTGCTGACCTGCAGCGAATTTCTTTTCTAACCATGCGAGTGCTTCCTCGTTGGTTTCAACACCATACGCATCTTTGGTATCCAAATCTCGAACGTGGTTGATGTTTGCAACAACATACTTGAAAGCATCTTTATGACCAGCAATGGATGCGAAAATTTCCTCATCAGAATTAATCCCAAGCGCACGCATGAGTAGAACTGCTGGAATAACTTGAGCACCAGCACTGCTGATTTTCACCATCAACATTCCATCTTTTCTCTTTTCAACAGTTAGTGGCTTTCGAACACCATCTCTCTGTGAGAAAATCTTTGCAACTTCTGTTGCTCGGCTGTATCTCTTACTCATCTCAACAGTAACTCGGTTAGGTGCCAAGTCTTCCATTGAAATTAGAACTCTTTCAGTTCCATTGATGATAAAGTAACCACCTGGGTCGTATGGGTCCTCCCCCTTCTTCTTTAGTAGAGACATGTAGTGTGTGCGATCTTCTTCGCTCATCTCAGGACTGAGGTTACGATTCTGGTCAATATGACCGGGGTTTAGATTACATCTCTCAGAACGAACCATGACTGGTAGGCTCCCAACTTGAACCCTGTCTTCCTTAATTGGGGTTGGGTGGTCCTCACGGTGGATGGTGAAGTCCATAAAAATCGGAGAAGAATATGTCAACTTACGAAGACGGCACTCTAGTGGAGTTGCGTCCTCATTGTTTGCACCATTTGCCTCACGAATTGTGGGTGGCCCAAGTGTTAGATTCTTCATCCGTACTGAAATTTCGTTGTCTAGAACGTCGAGTTTGACCAATCCACCCTCGTCATCGTCAACGATTTCATCTGTACCAATACGAATATTGCGGACAATCTGCTCAAAACGGCAATCTCGCCCATCTCCTTTTGGCAAACAATCATTGTATGATGCAATCTGGTGATTGACCAAACTTCTTTCTCTGAAATATGTCTTGATAATATCTCTCATATTAATCGCCTCCTCAGTTACCCTCTACCACTAATCTGTATGCCACGTGAATCCCTGCGGAAGGGCTTCTTCGGGTGATTCTAACTACTCTGTTATTCAACCAACCTGCTCGCAACTCATCATCAGACTGTTCCATTGCTTCTTTCATTGCTTGAATCGCAGGATCAGTAATCAGAATCTTAGGAAGTAGTTCAATTCGAAGACGAGGGCTGCCATCAATATCGGTTCCAACAAGATCCCATGGGGCTAGTTCAGTCATCTGTTCATCTTCAGGAACTAACTCATGCAAAGGCACGATTTCGTGATTTAGGACATTGAATCTCATTTCACCAAGTGGAATGTTTGTTTCTAAAGCCTTGAGTTCTGCTTTCATTTCCACACGGCGAGTTGGACGGCGGCGTTTGGAAGCAGCTTGTTCACGAATAATATCCATGATTGTTTCAAGTTCAGTATCTGTCATTTTCAAACTTAATTTGGTAGCGACATCCTGAGCACTCATTTTCTTGATTGTATCCATGTTCGCGTCGTCTGCCAACTTGTGTGCTAATTCTTCTTTAACACCAAGCTCCATTAATCGCTTTTTAGTTGATGATTTTACTGCCACTCAGATACCCCCACATTCGCCAAGAAACCGAGGTACTGAGGCCAATCTGGTGGAGCGGGCCTGACGGGGTTCGAACCCGCGACCAACGGATTAAAAGTCCGTCGCTCCACCTGACTGAGCTACAGGCCCATGGCTATTGGTGACTAACCTCGGACTTGGGTACCCTTCAAAAACCTGTCGCATGGCATACGCTGACAGTGATGACCGCTCGGTCATGGCTGGAGAGGGAATCTCCGAACACCCGTTTCTAGTGGTTCACCATAAAGGTATCCTTGAAATTATTACAAATACCCTTCAAATATGACACTTACTCCGCAAGTCTGTGAATGACCGTATCAACCGTGAACTCGCGATGCAACGTGAAGGAGCATCAATTCATGAGTGGATATTCAATAAAAGTGAGGGGCTTTCGCTCCTTGTGCCGGCGACTGTTTATCCGCCACGAGAAGACACTGGGCTATTATTCTCCTGCCTTTCCAAATTAGGCGAAGGAAATGGGAGAAAACTCCTCGAAATTGGTTGTGGAAGTGGCGCCATTTCAATTGCTGCTGCCAGACTAGGATGGGAGGTTACAACATGCGATGTAAACCCACTTGCAATCGCTGCAACAACCGGCAATGCGAGTTACAACAAAGTTAACTTAACTGCAATTGAAGGTGGCTTAGATGAAGATTCTAATTTCATCAATCAACAACTCATTGAATCTCAAGGACCTTTTGATATTATCACCTGGAATTTACCATACCTTTCACCAGTCAACGGCGATGAGGAACGACTTGGGCCTTTCGAAGATGCTGGTTTAGTTGACAGCCCAGAAAACTGCGGTTGGGGCGTGGCACTCCTACAATCCATTACTCGAGAAAATGATCTCCTCAAACAGGGTGGCGCAATCTATCTATTACACACTAACAATGAACGTGGAAACTTGCTACAGAGTCGGTGGCGAGCAGCAGGATGGGCAACAAGGATTTCTTCGGAACTTCAATTAGGTGATGGCGAAAGATTGACTTGTTTTGCAGCCTGGAAACCACACGGAAAAGCAACTAGGCAATCCCACGATGTACTTGATTCTACGAATCAATATCTATTGGATGAGGAATTGCCAGTTGGTAGCATGGTTACTGCAAAGCAACAACGCTCTGGAAGAGGGCAACGCAAACGTGTATGGGATACTGATGTTGGGGACTTTGCTGGTAGTTGGGTTCTTGACCCGAAATTAGTAGATAATGGATCTGGTTTGATTCAACTTGATGCAGGAGTTGCAGTAATTGATGCAATATGTGCATCTCAAGATATTCCTTTAGCATCTGCACATTGGACAAACTGTAAACCTCTTTCAAATCACAATCTGTCAATTCGTTGGCCCAATGATGTTTGGACTGCTTCGGGCAAACTTGCTGGTTGCTTAGTGGAAGGGCGTCAAACAGGCAAGCATCAGAAAATAGTGCTAGGTATCGGTGTAAATCTAGGTACACCTAACAACAAAGAATACCCTTCAACCGGCCTCCAAGAAATTACTAATCACGTGGAATTAGAAGTTTTTACCAACTTACTAGATACCGCAGTTGCATCACAATTTGAAATTGGGGGATTGATTCCACCAAGACGAAATCAAAAGAATGCCATTTGGGCATTAATGTCTAATCATCTAAAATCGGGGTTAAGACTCACACAAGGTACTGAAAATTTGACCGTTACAAACATCAGTGAGAGTGGGGAATTAATTTGTCAAGATGGAAGAAAAAGACACATTGTCTCAGATAGTTACAACCTTATTTGGAATTGAAAATCAAGCTTTTTCAACGACTTCAGCAATATCTGAATCCTCTGGACCTTCCTGGAATTTTCTCCAAATACCCCATACTAAAAGAAGAAGAGCAGCAATTGTTGGGATAAATTGAACTGGGATTTGACGTTGTGCTGTAACTTCCACTTCCCACGTCCCCTGACCGTTAATTTCTATCGTGAGTTTACCACTTTCATCAACATCAATTGAACTTGAGAAAGAACCGTCCTCTTTGAGTTCAAATTCGGACACTCTGGCCAACTCTGTACCATCTTCATCCATCACTTTGATATTATTGATTGAACAAGTGTTATTGTTCTCACAAACAGGAGATGCTTTGACTACAATATTATCGTTTGAACCAAGAATCCCAACAGAAATTGAACGGACTTCTTTAGTAGATGAAACTTCACCAAATTCAATCATCATTGGTAAAGCAAACATTGAGATTGCTAACGCGCCAACTAACCCGATCGCTCCGACGATAATTGAGATATCATGCGGAGTTACTTTTGCACCCACTCCTCCGCCTGCCATGGTTGGGCGAACAGCCAATGCACCATGAACATCGCCCTTGAAAAATTAGAACGATTTTCAACCGTTTAATAGAAGAACCCTCTTGGTTAAGCAACTGCTCTAGGACAGATATAATTGCTGAAACAGTTGCAATACGATGATAGTAAAGAGACGGATTTAGATAATCGCTTGATTGGGTGAATGTTATTGCTGTTTTCACATAAAGTGAACAAATGCACACTTTATAATAAATTAAGTGAACGTGTGCATGGTAATTTAACTAATTCCTGAACATGGCGAACTCAATGATTAAAGGCGGTACGCGCTACCAACGCCCCCTGTGGGGGGCGGCGAATGCAACTGCTGAACAAACTGGAGGAAGACCAAACAATGATTGGAGCAAGTGACAAATCTAGATTGACAATGGCAGAATTCGCTAAGGAATCTAGAATTAGGGCTGATAGTTACCATCGCTATCACATTGATACCATTGAAACCCCAGACCGACAATCCCTCCCCAACAGATTCCTTGTCAGCGTTGGTAAATTTGGCCTCGCCAAGTTACTAATTAGTGAAATCATTGAGTACTGGGGAAAGTGGGATGTGGTTTTCGCTAGACCCTGTACTTACGGAGTATTCTCTGGACCAGTGGGGGGTTTTTCACCTCGCCCTGAAAAGTGCGTAGGATGTTTACGTTGTACCATTGAACACCCAGGATTTGTTACTATTACTCCAAACCCAGCCCTTGAATCGCTTGGTGATTCATACTTGAATTCGAACATTATCTCTACAATTGATGAGGAAGCACGCAAAGGAACTGTCCCAGTCCGAGGACAGGGCTATCGAGGTCGTTTTGGAGGACCTGGTTGGGATGAGATGTTTACAGACATGTCCGAGATTGTTCGCCCAAGCCGAGATGGTATACATGGTAGAGAATTGATTAGCACAATTGTTGATATTGGTTCAAAACCAATGCGTTTACAATTTGATTCAGAAGGTGGCCTAGTAAGCGCTGGACCAAAAATGATGAGTATTCAAGTACCATTTGTTTTTGATTCACCTGCTGAAACTGTAATGACACCTCGGTTAGCTAATATTTGGAAGACTGCCGCAGAAGAAGTTGACACTTTGGCATTAATATCTGGAGACATGGTTGCATCAAACAACTTAGCCTCACCCTCGGTTGTACCAATCATTTCACTTGATTCATATGAAACCGCAAGTTCTTTCAAAAATGGAACCAGGATGGTACAATTGAATGGCTGGGGTGCATCCGAATATGCATCTATGACATCATCAAACCCAGATTTGATGATTTCAGTTCGGATGTCATTTGAAGAAGGATGGCAAGATCAACTCAGTGAAATGATTGATGCTGGTGTTTCAGTAATTCACTTCGTAGCAAACAACCACGGCGTAGCCGATGGTGGCCGATTTATCATGGACATTATTATCGAAGCACATGAGATGTTACTCAAAGCAGGAGTGCGTGATAAAGTAACACTGCTACACAGCGGAGGAGTGGTTGCTGCAGACCACCTTCCAAAGGCAATCATCTGCGGATTAGATGCTGTCGGTCTTGACTTGCCATTACTCGTTGCAATCCAAGCAAGGCTCAGTGGCGACACCTCGGGCAGAGAGGGATACAAGGCGAAATTGCCTAGAAGATTCAATGACAAATGGGCTTGTCAACGAATTGTCAACTTAACTGGTTCGTGGAGAGACCAGATGCTCGAAATCCTAGGAGCAATGGGTATCCGCGAAGTTAGAAGATTACGAGGTGAAATGGGTAGAGCCATGTGGTGCTCCCATTTGGAGGAAGAGGCTTTTTCAGAAATTGAAGGATTTACAGGAGGTGGGATTTAATGGCCAAGAATAAACTACCAGTATTCCCAAGCGAGACACTAATACACAAGATTACGCACCTAATGCACGATGGAATGGAAGCACGAACTACTGGGGAATTTGAGATCCCACCTGCTCTAGGTGATGCTCGTTGGACCGATGAGTTGATTCTCTCTACTTGGCACATGGCAGCGACTGGAACCTTACCTGAAAATCTAAATTACAAAACTGGAGAGAGTAACGGCGGATTTGATCGACTTGACTTCAAAACGTTAGATGAAGAGCAATGGCTCAAACATTCTGAAGATATCAAAACCAGCATCCCCCTGAATAGACGTGGTGACCACAGGAAGAAATTGAGTCCAGCAATACCTATCTACGGAGGCGGGATGTCTTACGGTTCTGTCTCCGTGAATGTAATGATGTCACGAGCGATACATGCCAAGAATTGGAATACATATATGTCAACTGGAGAAGGTGGTTACCCAGAAGAGTTGTATGAATGTAGAGAAAATGTGATCACTCAAGTTGCTACTGGTCTATTTGGTGTTGAAGAAAGATCAATACAAGCCGCCCCGATTGTTGAATTCAAATATGCACAAGGAGCAAAACCAGGGCTTGGCGGCCACTTATTGGCTAGCAAGGCAGGAGAAGAAGTTGCAAAAATGAGGGGGAGCGTGCCATTTGTCAGTCTGTTCAGCCCATTCCCATTCCACTCTACTTACTCTGTTGAAGATCACTCAAAACACATTGATTGGGTACAGACTATCAACCCTGATGCGTTGATTTCTGTGAAAGTTTCAACACCCCACGATGTCGACATGGTGGCAGTTGGTTCATACTATGCAGGAGCTCATATCATTCACCTTGATGGTGGGTTTGGAGGCACTGGAGCAGCGCCAGAGATTGCTAAGAAAAATATTGCAATGCCGATTGAGTTAGCAGTACCGAAAGTTCACAAATTCCTCATCAAAGAAGGCATTAGAGAGAATGTAACTTTGATTGCTAGCGGTGGTATCAGAACTGCAGATGATATCGCAAAAGCCATCGCTCTAGGAGCCGATGGTGTTGTACTTGGCACAAGCGACTTAGTGGCAATGGGTTGTACTCGCTGTTCAAATTGTGAAGGTGGACCTTCTGGAAGAGGTTGCCCTTGGGGATTGACAACCACAGATATTGAATTGCAAGAATGGGTGCAACAGGAATGGGCAGTAAAACGATTGGATAACTACTACACTGCTCTTCAGTGGCGCCTCAGAGATATCCTTAGAAAATTAGGACTAAGTGATGTTAAGGAATTGGTTGGTCGTACTGACCTTCTAGTCTATACAAGGAGTGATTTGGAATGAAGAATGCAGAAGCACTTCTCGACTCAAGGCGCTTAATGAACAGCCGCTTACCAAAGTTTGAGTTGAATGATGACGATGCTGCCGAAGGAGGCTGTGGTGTAGTCGGTTTAGCTTGTGAAATCCCTGTTGCGGGAAGACACCTATTCAATTCACTTGAACAAATGCGCAACCGTGGAAACGGAAAAGGCGGTGGTGTGGCAATGGTTGGACTTGACCATGAACAGTTCGGTGTTAGCCCTGAAATTCTCAAAAATGATTACTTGTATGCAGTTGCTTACTTAGATGATTCAGTTAGAAAAGATGTTGAAGAACAATTCATCAATTCAAATTTTGATGTTGACCATACTCATGAAGTTCCTACCATGAATAATTGGAAAGAACTTGGAAATCTAGAAGCGCAACCACCAAATGTTGTTTGTTATTTCATTAGACCAAAACCGGCCGCAGTTGAAAAGTTCCTTTCTGATGGAAATTTGACTGAATCAGATTTCCCTACTAAAAAGGCAATGTGGGATGAGTTGGTATTCCAGAACACTCACAAATTAAATGTTGAATATTATGCCAAGGAACAACGTGCAGATGCATTTGTTCTAAGCCATGGACAAAATATGATTATTCTCAAAATTGTGGGTTATGCAGAAGACGTAATTAGATACTATAGACTAGATGACGTAACAGCACATGTTTGGATTGGCCACCACCGATATCCCACCAGAGGTAGAGTAACTCATCCAGGTGGCGCACACCCATTTGGACAGGGTGTAGATGTAGCTCTTGTGCATAATGGTGATTTCTCAAATTATGTATCGGTCAAGGACTACCTTGGGCAAAGAGGAATGGAACCTCTATTCTTCACAGATACTGAAGTTGCAGCACTCGGATTTGACCTCCATTCTCGTGTATATGGATACCCGATGGAATATGTAATAGAGAGTTTAGCACCGACTGGTGAACTTGATTTTGTAATGCTTCCAGACGAGAAACAGGAAGTCTATGAGGCCATTCAAAAAACCCACATTCATGGCTCACCAGATGGACCATGGTTCTTCATCATCGCCAAAGCAAATGGCCTAACACATCAATTGATTGGAATCACCGATACCAGCATGTTGAGACCCCAAGTTTTCTCCTACCAGCGTGGTGAAGTCGGAATCGCTTTTTGTGGTAGCGAAAAACAAGTCATAGATGCAGTACTTGAGAGCCTTTCATCCGAAGATAAGAGATTCTGGCGCCGTTGTGACGAATACTGGAATGCTAGAGGAGGATCTTACACTGATGGAGGTTCATTCATTTTTGATGTGAACCCTGATGAAAACGGTGGGCATGAACTAATCATGAGCAACAAATTTGGTGCAATTGTTGACACCCACCCTGAAGGAAAATTTGAGATTGAGCCGGCGGCAATGGATTCTGGTTTTGATTGGCCGTCTGATTGGACGCCGAATGATATCTTCCCGCAAATTGTATCCGCTTTCCCTGCTCTTGATTGGCCTGCAGCCCGTGGACTTCTTTCAGAAATTGGCTCACATGCTAGCCAACACTCAAGGCGACAAGCGGTTGACTTACTCTGCCTCCTATTAAACAGAAAATATGACACAGGAACACTACGAACCAGTCGTTGGTTAGATTGTGTTGAAGATGCAATAATGGGAATTTTAAATCACGCTGGAACAACACCATGCGAATATTTCTCTGGGCAAAAATCCCCTGGCCACCTCCCCGAACCTCAAAATCCAAGCCAAGCAATAGTTGTAGACGCACGGCCATATCCCATCGAAGGAACTGAATCACTCGCTAGGGAATTAGTGGCGCTGTATCGCACAGGGTGGCGAAACTTTGTGGTAACCCATTGTCATGGCCACCGTTTCATCGGTAACGGGTTTGGCATGGAAACCTCTGATGTAAGAATTGACGTCTTTGGTAGTGTTGGTGACTATCTCGGAAGTGGGAGTGATGGTATGACTATACACATGCATGGCAATGCTCAGGACCAAGTAGCTCAAATTCACAAAGCTGGTACATTAGTTGTTCATGGGGATGTTGGGCAATGTTATGGGTACGGCGCGAAAGGCGGTAGATTATTTGTTCAAGGCAATGCTGCTGGTAGGCCAATGATTAACTCTGTTGGAAGTCCAAAACTGGTCATCAATGGTACTGCTTTAGACTACCTTGCTGAATCCTTCATGGCTGGAGACCCATTAGATGGTGGCGGTTTCGTAATAGTCAACGGACTTAAGTTTGAAAGCGATGGGGAAATCTCTGAATTAGATACACCTTATCCTGGTGGAAATCTGTTCAGCCTCTCAAGTGGTGGTGCGATTTATGTTCGTGACCCAACCAATGTGCTTTCAACCTCACAATTGAATGGTGGTGAATTTGTTGAACTAACTGACGCAGACTGGGACGTTATCCAGCCATTATTAGTTGAAAACGAGGAACATTTTGGCATTCCTCTTGTGAGATTATT
>CBFHYB010000046.1:8940-11537 GCA_965659915.1 Candidatus Thalassarchaeaceae archaeon | reverse complement strand
CAATTGCTAAGTGCAGTGGTGGCCAAGTAACCAAGAAAGGTAGCGATAAAGGTAGCCAATTCGCAGCAATTAGAGCTGCAGAGCGAATTGCCGAAGCAATCCAAGACAAAGGGTTCTCACAAGCAATTGTTCGATACCGCGGTCAAGGTGGTAACAAGAGCCCCAATACTGGACCAGGAGCACAACAGGCAGTCAGAAGTTTGACTCGTGCTGGTATTCAAGTCGCTAGGATTGAGGATTGTACTCCACGACCACATGATGGTACTAAGCGTAAGGGCGGCCGCCGAGGCCGAAGAGTTTGATTTAGAGGTGTATTAAAAATGACAAAATTAAAAGTTCTTTCAGAAACAGATACTTCACTACGTATACTCTTTTCAGGAGTTAACCGAGCGTTCCTAAATTCTCTACGTAGAACCATGATTGCTGATGTGCCAAAATTCGCTATTGACCAAATGAGAGTTGAACTTGGTGTTTTCAAAAATGAAGAGACCGGTGAATTATTTGAGTCAAATTATGCCATAAGCGACGAGCAACTCGCACACAGGTTCTCAATGCTTCCAATTCCAACGTTCCACGATGATTTTTACTTTCAAGATGAATGTCCTGATTGCAAAGATATGGTAGTTGACCAACGTGGATGCCCTTCATGCCAGATAATCTACACAATTTCATCAAGTGGTGAAGATGGTGGTAGAAGTGTTGTTGCGTCAGAGATGAATGTGATTGGTGACCGCCGATTAGAAATTCCAGAAGCGTATGGTTCCATCCCTCTAACAAAATTATACGATGGGCAAGTGCTTCATGCATACTTCTATGCAATAATGGGTAGAGGTAGAGATCATGCAAAGTATTCACCGGTATCTGGGGTAACATTCTACTCACGCCAGAACGGTAAGATCAATGTAAAGACCCGTTCAAAGATGCTATTTGACCTTAATTTGAATATCACTGCTAAGGATTTCAATAAAGATGGTATTCTCAATGATATCGACAAGGTAGATTTACTACGAAATGACCTCAACCATGTAGGTGGTGGAACTGATTTAGAAGCAGATTTCAATGATGCAATTACTTTGGAAGATGTTGAAGGGGAATTTATTTTCCAATTCGAAACCGACGGTTCAATGACTGCCCGTACTTGCTTGGAGCAAGCTTGCAAGGAATTAGCAGGACGCTTCGAAGCCCTTTCCAATGACTTTGCAGAAGCTCTGTGAGAGTCGGTAAGACCAAGCCAAATTACCCTTACGGGGTGTTTGACAATGACCAAGATTACAGGGCAAGCCGCTTCATCGGGTCACATTACTCTACTTTTCAGTGTCCAAGATGATGATACCGAATTAATTAATCAAGGGAGTCGGGGAATTGGGCTTTGTATTGACCCAATTCAGCCAACTTGTCAGATAATTGTAACTGGTGAAATTGGTTCAGGAAAAATACTAGGGAAATCCCAAAATCAAAATTTAACCCTTCAGCAAACAGTAATTGACACACTTTCTCAATTTGTTCCTTCAATATTAGAATACAATTGGCAAATTCAACAAAGTTGTGGATTACCCCAACAACAAGGATTTGGCCTTTCAGCCGCTGGTGCATTAGCCACTGCCCTTGCTTTACAGAGAGCATTGGGTGTAGATGAACAACTGGCACATCCTCAATCCTTTCATGTAGCCCATTTGGTAGAGCGTAAACTCTCTGGTGGGTTGGGTGACATAGCTGCACTTTGGGCGGGGGGTATTGACCTTAGAAGAGAGCCGGGATGCCCTCAAGTGAGCGAATCATTGGGGGGTTCAGGAGTTGTAGATGGATGGTATTCAAGCCTCAAATTCTTAGTTGCTTGGAGGGATAGAACTACCCGGCATACTTCAACATATATTGATGATGAAGAGTGGAAAACACGCATTAGAATTAGTGGAGAGGAACAACTCACAGCACTCAAGCAAGGAATTTGGAATAAGAGCCGTTGGGGGGAGATATTGGCTACCTCAACTTCTTTTGCCCGCGACTCTAAGTTGGCTTCTGATGCAGGTCGAACTGAACTTTTACAAATTGCAGATTCTGTAATTTCATTTACACAGGTGCAAGCCTCCCCTCATTTATGCATGCTTGGAGAAAGCCTTGTTATCTTACCAACATCACTTGAATCAGGATTCAATAACGATGAGATATTGCAGATGATTGAACGGTTTAATTTGATGGGATTGAAATCAATTGAGGTTTCATTATCTGAAAACTCTCTCAGATAAATTCCAATCACTCATCATACATGATAGTGATATCTAGAGGCGTTTCATCTAACATTAATACTCCAGGAATTTTCATTCCTTCACAGAATCCATGCCGGTAAACGATTGCACCTGCTCCCCACTCATCGATATAGCGATTCATTTGTTTCTTAGTTTTCTTCTTAGCAAATGAGACATTAGCACCATAGAAATTTTTAGCATCAATCCAGGCAACCGACTTGCCATTAATCTTCAAATCATCCATTATTAGGAAATCTGGGGTATTGAGTGGCCTACCATGCTCTTTTTGTTGTTCTTTTAGCAATTCTTCTTGGCGACGGTATTTGATGCCTAAGGTGTCTAGGTAATTCCCAA
>CBFHYB010000046.1:6440-8930 GCA_965659915.1 Candidatus Thalassarchaeaceae archaeon | reverse complement strand
CTTACTGCAGTTTCGCCTTGGTCAACATTTGTCACGCGATCTTTTTCTTCGGCCTCACGAAATTCATCAGCATCACGTTTTGTCAACCTTTTGTCAGGTGCTCTAAGGGAGTCACGAATCTTTACTTTTGACCACCCGCGGGCAGTAAGAATTGCTCTAAAAATCGCTACAGGAGGAAAGTCAAATCGTCTTGATAGTTGTAAAACACTTTCACCATTTTCATATCTTTTGAGAAAGGTATTTGATTTATTCATCATTTTATAATGGCCATAAACGGCCTTCTCTTGCATCAACGCTTTGCGCAATGATAGGCCTTGGTCAACACTCATGTTATGCTTTTCCAATCGCTCGCCGATTCCATCCACAGCCTCATCATCTAGAAATCCCCATTCACCTGGAATCATCACTAAATCACATGCTTGACGTTCTGTACGTTGTTTTACGGGTTTTGTATTCCATTGGGTAGATACCTCATTCGGAGGTTCAAATTCATCTGGAAAACCCAATGGTTTGGGATTGATGGAAAACCTAGCCTCAGCCCTTTCCGTTGCTTCTTTAATACGGGCAGCTGATTGGCTATTCTGCCCACCACCTGTTCGACCACTTTTGGAGCGGCGTTTGTTGCCACCCTGATTTCTATTACGGTTTTTTTTTCTCGGTTGGTGGTTGTTGTCTTCTCTGTTGTTTCTGTTCACTTGTAGTGAGCGAGAAGCCCCTCCCTTTTCAACCTCCGGCTCATCAAGCAGGATATTTCGTTGAATCAGAGATATGCGATGCCGGGCTCTGATGGGTAAGCAAATCTTGCTTTGCCACCGACATCTTCTCCATCTCCAACAAGGTAAATATTGACCTCTTGAATACTTAATTCGTTGCTAATGAATTCCTTAGATTCATTGAGAATTGTTACTTCATCAAGATTAACTTTCAGCACATTTCTTTCGGTTGGCGACCATTTGTACAATTGTTTCATTATTCGTTTCCAGGCTCCGGGAACTAGTCCCCTAACTTCTCCAACCTGTGCAAATGGTCGTGACATAATTTCCCCCATCGCTCCTTTCATTGGGAAGTCACTCTCAAGTAATTCAATGCCAGTACGTACTAATTCGCCTTTCCAATCTTCAGCGATTTGGAAGGTTACAGATGTAGCATCATTCTCAAGATGTCGCTCTGCTAAACCTTTCATCTGCCTAGCCTGATCAAGAACAGATTGCAAGAAAATTTCACGAGCCAAGACAGGATTTATCCCCTCAGTCCTTTCATTTACATCTTCATCAAACCCGAGTGTTTGGATTGCAATCAAGTCTTTACCTCCTGCTGACGCCCAAATTTCTTCAGCAATATGAGGGGTTGCAGGGTGCATCATCTTAGCCCAATCAAGCAGGAGTGTTCGTGCCAACTTACCATTGCACCCACCACGTCGTTGGTACCAAACAAGGTCAGAATATACTTCGTAATGACTGAGCATTACACCGGCTCTCAAATCAACAGATTCCATTACTGAAATCCATTCAGTTTTACGAATTTCAAATTGGGTATTCAACCATTCATCAATTGCAGAATCATCATCCTCCCATGACAGCATTTCGCGGCTCAAATTCCAAACAGCCTTCATTTGTCTGTAGCATGATTCTACACCGCTATCAGACCAATCCATCCCTGCAGTAGGTTGAGCTGCAAACAGAATGAATAATCTCACTGTGTCTGCACCATATTGTTCAATCATTGAAACAGGTCCGACAGTATTGCCAAGAGATTTACTCATTTTTGCACTACGCTCTGTTAACTCGCCAGAGCAATATGGGCAAGCATTACCTCTTTCACTTACTGGATGGGTAATGTTACAAGGTGCACAAAACGGCGCTTGGGCATTGACCATTCCCTGGCATAATAATTCTTCAAACGGCTCATTAAAACGATGCAACCCCATATCTCTCAATGCTTTAGTCCAAAACCGGGCGTAGATTAAGTGCATTTGTGCATGCTCAATTCCCCCACAATAAAAGTCAACATTCATCCAATAATCTGCTGCTTGACGGCTGAAGCATAAATCAGAATTATTTGCATCAATGTAGCGCATGAAATACCAAGATGAATCAACAAAAGTATCCATTGTGTCGGTTTCTCGTCTTGCGGGTTTTCCACAGGCTGGACAATCAACATTGAGGAAGGTGGGCGAGGTTTCCATTGGATTCCCCTCTCCACTAAAGACAACATCATCAGGTAGCATCACAGGCAATTCGTCCTCAGGAACTGGAACTGCACCACATTCTTCACAGTGAATAATAGGAATTGGAGTTCCCCAATACCTCTGTCGTGAAATTAACCAGTCACGAATTTTCCATTGAATCATTCCACTACCTGAATCTTCACTTTCGAGCGCTTCAATAACAGCCCTCTTTGCATCATCTCCACTCAAACCATCAAAACCGTCTCGGGCAGAATTTGTCATTTCGCCGTATCCTTCGAAAGCGGAGGTTGGTGGAGAATCAT
>CBFHYB010000046.1:0-6341 GCA_965659915.1 Candidatus Thalassarchaeaceae archaeon | reverse complement strand
TGTCAGCGCTATTTTCAAGTAAAACACGTATTATTGGTAGGTCATGTTCAGTGGCGAAGTCAAAGTCACGTTGGTCATGACCGGGTACGGCCATTACTGATCCAGTACCATATGAAGCGATAACGAAATTCCCAGCATAGATTGGTATTTTCTCGCCACTCAGTGGATTAATTGCATGTCGGCCAAGGAATACACCCTTTTTCTCCTTCAACATACCTCTATCCATGTCAGAAAGTTGCTTTGCTTCCTTCTCCATCTGCCGCCACGCTTGTTCATTTTCATGACCCTTAACTAAAACCTCACATAGAGGGTTTTCCGGAGCTAGAGTTACAAATGTGACACCAAAAATAGTATCAGGGCGGGTGGTAAAAGCTTCAATTTCAAGACCGTCATCACCTTCTACTTTGAACTTAATCTGCGCACCTTCTGAACGCCCCATCCAATCTTTTTGTAGTGCTTTTACATGGTTAGGAAATTGTATTTCTTCTAGCGAGTCAAGTAGTTCTTGCGCGTACTTTGTAATTTTCAAAAACCATTGGTCCATGTCTCTTTGTGAGACTTCACTTGAACATCGCCAGCATCTTCCATTGTGCACCTGTTCGTTAGCTAAAACGGTGTTACACTGTTCACACCAGTTGACATTCGCAAAAGTTCGGTACGCTAATCCACTTTGGTAAAATTTTAGGAAAAACCATTGATTCCATCTGTAGTAGTTTGGGTCATGACTCATTAATTGCCGATTCCAATCGTGTGAAAACCCCATTTGCTTGAAGTCTGATTTGATACTAGCGATATTACGATCTGTGATATCTCTTGGGTGGCCTCCTTCTTTTATGGCTGCATTTTCTGCAGGCATTCCAAAAGAATCGAAACCCATTGGGTAGATGACATTGAATCCCCTTGCTCTTCGATAACGAGCAACAGCATCTCCAATTGAATAGTTTCTAACATGGCCAATGTGCATTTTTCCAGAAGGATAAGGATACATTTCTAGGCAGTAGAATTTAGGTTTATCTGTGTCTAATGGAGCGACGAAAACCTCTTCTTCAAACCACCTGTTTTGCCACTTCTGTTCAATGTTTGCAGGTGAGAATTCCTCCTCCATACAATCAACCCTTCAACGACATAGACATTCGTTACTGAATGGCCGAATCACCCGTCCGCTATCAAAGGAACGGAATTATCATGCCTCATCAAGTAAAGATGGGAAGTCACTGGAGTTAAGCAGAATCAGTGCACGGTCAGTCAACCTGTACCGGTAACGCATGGCGACTCTCTCTTTCTCAACTAACCCCCAATCCTCCAGTGATTTGAGGTGGTATGATACCAATTGTTGACTAGTTTCCAATTTGTCAGACAATTCTTTCTGTGATAGATTTAGAATTTCATTTTCATGGATGTCAAGGATTTGTAGAATCTTGCCCTGCAGACTGTTTGGGTCAGGGGTGAGTACTGGAACGGGCAAATCATCATCTTCAGTTCTTGAGTCAATGGAAGCAGGATAATATCTAACCTTACGACCATCCTTACGCCTCCATACTCGTTCATCAGATTCCAATACTGATAGATGGTGGGTTAACTGTCCATTTGACATTTCTAAAGCCCCAAGTAACGCTCTGAAGTGAATACCTCTGTGTAGTTCAATGTAGGCAACAATCCTACCTCGTTGGTACTCTCCACCAGATTCCTTAGTCTTACGAACCAAGCCAAGAAGAGCAAGACCATATTTTGTTGCCGGCAGTCGAATCCATTCAACTTTAGTCACAGCACCAGCGATTAGAGCGAGTAAACTAGTTGATGCAACTAAAGCAACGATTGTTGGAGCCGCCGCAGGAATAGAAATTACTGGGGTTTCAGATGCTACTTCATTGTCAATGTTAGTATCTGTTGAGGCTATTTGTGCTTCACCTAGGACTTCAACCACAACAATGTGAGATACCCAGCCGGAACAAGCAGTTGGGGTGTCCACAGTTTCCTCAACCCAATATGCACCTCTGTGATTTGGCAGTGGTTTCCAGTTGTCTACTAAGGTAGATGAGTAAGCGTGTTCATCACCATCAACATCAATTAGAATCCAACATCCACCAAAATCAGTAGTGACATATTGCCAACTACCTTCGGCCATCCAACTCAATAGAATAGCATCATCTTGCACTATTGTTTCATCTGCAACCTCGCTTTCGGATTCATCTTCGGAATCCTGTTCCTCTTCAATCATAGGGGGGTTCCAAGTATGAGCTAATTGGGTGGCGAATCTAGGTGTGCCAGTGGTTTCTATGAAAATAGACCAAGTTCCTTGATTGAGTTGACCAAATTCAATTGTAAATGGATCAAATGGTATACCATTACCAGCGGCAATCGTCTCCATAACTCCACCTGTTTCCCCACACTGTTCATTCCATATTTGATGGGGTTGTGATTCACCAATACGTTGTAGGGTAAAGGTCAATCGACATTCTTGAGGCCAGTGAATATCTAAGTCAACTTGATTTTCTAGTTGAATTTGGAAAGTAATTGATTCTTGATCAGTTCCAGGATTGTTAGTGAGTAAATCAATCACTCTGAATTGGGCTAGGCTAGTGTCTTGCATTGATGCTAAACAGGCGGGTCCACTATCGCTACCATCGTAATTGATTAGATATTCAGTGGTAATCCCATATTCAGGGATTGTTACTAGCATTAGGTAAGAACCATCATTGAGTTCACAATTACTATCTGCATTCATTGACCACATTCGCTGGTCAATAGTAAATTGGCTAGTAGGGTCAATCTTTAATTCAGAAAATTCGGTTTCACAGATGTCATTCAATCTGGAATCTTTGGTTATCATTCCTTCTTCAGAAATTAATTGAATAGAAACTAGACAACTACTGTTGAATTGCAACTCAGCAGGCACATCGGCTGAATTAACCAACTCAGTTTTAACTTGAATATTATCTGTATCAGTAATTATACCATCTAGATCATCATCACTTAGTAAACTAACAGCAACCTCAACTAAAGCCTCAGGGCGAGGCTCACCTATTGCTAGAGTTGCATCAAAGGTGCTAGTCAAACCACTCAAACCAGTTGTTGCAATTTCAACGGACCATTGCCCTGATTCAAGTTGTTCACCTCCAGAGGTAAAGTCCCAAATTAACCAACCCAAAGGAACAGATTCACCAATTCCAAGTGTAGTTCCAGAGCCACATTCTAAGTCAGTCATTGAAGGAGGATTTGATGTAGTCATTGTATTAACTTGAATTGTAACCATGCAACCTTCATCAGCATCAATGGTTATCGGGTTACTACCACTATTGGTGAGTGAAACATGAGAGTACACACTCTCTCCTGACAAATAATCTAATCCGCCACTAATAGGTGGAGCGGTGTTGACTTGTAATACCAAGTTTTCAATTAACACAGGACTGCGCTGGAATTGTATGGGCTGTACATGAGTTGCTAAGCCTGACTCAAAGTTGAAATTAATTGTAACATCACCACTGTTGATAACTGCTCCAGATGAGTTTTGCCATTGCCAATCAAATGAATCAAGGCTTCTTGTTTGCCCAGCAGGTATGTCAATCGCTCGACGTTGTTCGAGGCAGACTCTGTGCTCTCGCAGAGATGTGAATAATTCATCATCTTTGTCAAGTATTTCAATTTCAACAGGACAGGATGGATTGTATTCAATAGATTGAGTAGTTGCACCTGAATTCTTCACAGAAATTGAGATTGAAAGAGATTCTCCTCCATCGTACCAATCTGCCCCGGTTGTTGGTTCAGAAATAGAAATCACTAATTCAATGTCGTCAGAATCTGCACTTGCAGAACTAATCGCAAGTGGAGCAAGTAGGATAAAAGCTAGCCCAACAATGAGCAATCTACTGACAGAATCACGTCCCCTCATACTGCCGCCTCTTATAGAGGCGACAAACCCACTCACACTTAAGACCCGCCCCGCGCGGTAAAATCAGTAATTTCAATGCCATACCCCCCTTCGCATGATTTTGATGTTAGCCAAAGGCGAGTTTGACCGCCGAATAGAAGATGATGGAATTGAGGTTTGGGTAAGCCAACAAGGACCATTTGGAAATGTCAATACAGCGTTCATCAACAGAGCCACAAATACAGTAGTAATCATTGACCCCTACTCTGCTAAAAAGTGGCTTTCAGCCCTAGAAAATGAAGGTTTATCGCCGACCCACATCATTCTAACCCACACCCATAGAGACCACACATCAGGCGTTAAGAAAATCATGAAATCCCATCCTGAAATTGAGTTATGGGGCCATGTCGAATCGAATTATCCTAATTTACTTGGGCGAGTATTATTTCGTCACATAGATTTCACACATACTTGGAATCATCCAGTACATTCTGGCAAGCAATGGAATGCAGGTGGCATTACCCTTGAAGTCACTCACACACCAGGTCATGCACCAGGTCATCTCACCTTCCATGGTCATGGAGTATTTCACGCAGGAGATCTTCTCTTCACCCAACGTTCTGGCAGGGTTGATCTACCAGGGGGAGATTCACAATCTCAATGGAGAAGTGTAACTCATGCTAGGGAGATTCTCAAAGAGCTACCCAGTGATTGGCGATTAATCCCAGGGCATAATTACGAGTGGATTGACGGGACTGAACGAAATTGGGTTAGTTTATCTCAGGCATTGAAACATAATTTGGCACTGAATTCCCCTTCCTTGATTCAGTTTGAGGAACTTGATTTTTTGCGGTTTGATGACGACATGGCAAAATGAAAGCCCCCCTCTTGAATTATTGTCGGGGATATATTGAAAGTGAATTTAATACCGGCCCAAAACATGAGCGATGAAGAATTATTACGGCATGCTAAAATTAGATATCCCAATATCGCATTTAAACGTGGAGACAAGCCTAAATCATTCTTTTTTAATATTGTATATTCATTAATTTGGCTTGCCTTAGTTCTTGCTGTTTCAGCAGCTGGATACCTTTTTGTGAGCCCCTATTGTGGGTTTGGGGCGATTCTATCATTACTCATGTTGAAAGGACTATTGGATGTATTAATGGGGAATACCGTTCTTGTTGCTGCTGGCGAATCTTTAGTATTCCGATATACAAAGGAGAAAACTAAGAGGGATTTTTTAATGCAAAAGAAAATGATACAGAAATTCGCTACTCTAGATAAAGATGAAGTAGACCAAAAACTTGATTCATTGATTTCAGAAATCCTAACTGATTATGGGGAAAACAATCAAGAAAAGGCATTTGCGATTGCTTCATTGTTCAATATGGATAAAAACAAAGATGGACAATTATCAGAAGCAGAAATGTGGGATACAGGCTATGACGACATTTTATCGAGTTTTGGTCTTGAAGAAAATGAAAACTCAATTAAAGAAAATGAAAATTTGGCAAAACAAATTCTTCTTTATCTAGATTCAAATCCTAATGCAACTAGCAAAAATATTGTTGAGATGTTTTCAAACGGTTCATCAAAAGAAGACAAGTATGACCCATTTTCTTAATGCGATTGGAAATCACATGAATTATCATTAACTCAATTTTAAGATAGCACTGGTGTATAAATCAGTGGGAACTGCACTCTGAATGTAGTTCCTTGTGCAGATGTTGAGTAGTCAACTTTGCCGTGCATCAAATCACAAAGTGCTTTGACGAGTGTAAGACCTAGACCCACCCCACGCCTAAGCTGCCCGTCCTTGACAAGAGCTTTTGAGTATGGCTCATACAATCTCATCTCAGCTTCATGAGAAATTCCTGGTCCGGTATCTGAGATTTCAAACACAACACTATCGGCAATACTGCTCACTTTGAGGGTAATGTGCCCCTTTTCTGTAAATTTCACTGCGTTATCTAATAATTGTTCGAGGACCTCTTGAAGTCTCATTTCATCAATACACATTTTTTCTGGTGCGTCAACCATCTCAATATGAAACTCAAGCCCTCTCCGTGTACACACCTTTCTAGCCGCCTCACTCGATTTTTCAACCAGGGTGTCAATATCATGCCATTCTGAGGTAATCCGAACAGTACCAGAGATAATGTTAGAGTAGGTGATAACAGAATCGATCATCATTCGGAGAGAATCCCCAGCATCAATTATTTCCTGTAAGAACTCCTTTTCTTCAACATCAAGGTGAGGCGATATATCAAGTAAATCTGCAAACCCTAGAACACCAGAAAGAGGGGTTCGTAAATCGTGGCTGAAGTTTGCAATGAATCCTGCTTGAAGATTGTGTGCCCGCGATAATTCACCATGGGTTAGTCGTAATTCCTGGGCAGCACTCTTTGTCTCGGTCAACTGTTCTTCAAGCGCGTGTTGTAATCCAATCAATTCGGTTATGTCCTGATAA
>CBFHYB010000045.1:0-11731 GCA_965659915.1 Candidatus Thalassarchaeaceae archaeon | reverse complement strand
AGATGGCGCGCACTTTCAATCTCGGGATGGGTATGGTAGTCATCGTTGATGGCACAGCTTCTGAGGCTGTGACTGCATGGTTAGATTCCCGAATGAACGGTTGCCAAATCGTTGGTGATGTTGTTGACCATGGGCGCAAAGTAACTCATGTCAATCCAAATATTTCGTTTGATCACTACTGATTCAAATAACGAAAAATATGACTCATTCAAAAAGAGTCGGAAATAATCTGTTTTTATGGCGGAGTCTGTCAATGTTTGTCGATGCTGTCGCGGATCTCTTCATGAACTGGATAATAATCCATTGTGCAAGGTCTGTTCACCTTGGAATGATGCTAAGGAATTGTTGCTCCTCTCCACCCCTCCATGGCAGAACTACATGCAACAACATCAAACCGAGCTACTCAATCAAACCATAGATTGGTTGCGTAAGGACAGGCAAATCATCTCTTACATGCCTTACAATCGTGGATGGGCTGAATTATTGAGAAAACTTACCGGAAACACCCATATTTTATCTGTAGACATACAGATTGAGAATCATCGTGATTATGAATCATACTTGGCTGTATTTGAGAAATTAGCCGCCCGCGATTCTCTCCTTTTTCCAAATATAGTGGGTGGTGAAACTGATAACAACGAAATTACAGTTAGATTCAATGGGCATGAAGTCAGGACTTTAGGACAAGCAATAATTGTTGATGGAGCAAAAATTGACCGTGGCCCTGGAACTCTGTTATTCATGATGATGATAGAGAATAGAGTTGAATCTCCTGCACTGAGATTCCTCAATCTTTTCCACCAATTTGAAGGCACCGACCATAGCCATGCTACAAGCGATGAACAACTTAGCCGAGACGTTCTCAGAGATGGTCGCTTCAATCCTTACGGGGCATCCGACTCACCGCAAACAAAATCAAGGAAAAAGAAGAATGCCCCGCCGCCACTTTGTGATTGGAATCACGAAACATACCTGCTTGGAATTGAATTAGGAACTAAAGGAAGACATGTCATACAACTTCCAACTCAGCCATCACTTTTAGAGCGCTTTCTGACTATCTGGGGAGGGCGCCCATCAACCCTCGTTTCAGACCGATTACGAGCCGCTACAAGACACCTAACAAAGATTGTTGGTATCCATTCAGAAGATGCTAGAATTACTCCTCTTGAGAGATCGTTTTCGTTATACCGCTCTATAATTGATGGAAATCCTAATGTTGAAGTGATAGATTATGGATTAGTAGTAAAAGGTGGTTTGGGTATACTATGGAGAATAACTCCTGGTAGAGGGGCTCACAATGCCCCATATCTTATCCAAACGATGTCACAGAACAGAATTGGATTGGGTCAACCAATATGCATGTTTGACGATGCTGAACTCCCATTAGGAGACAGGTTATCTTCAGTTGTTCTTGGTCTTCTTAATGACGACAAATTAATCCATCAATTTGACCAAATTAAGTATGCAGTTCATCAATACAAAATTGTAAATGAAAGAGGATATGACGCAACCCCACATTGTGATTTATTCCCTTGAACTGTGAAATATCAACATCTCAAATTTACTAATACCTCCGAAGCGCACTTGAATAACGGCTCTCAGGGCTGGGTAATGGACGAAGAGTGGCCCGAGGGCTGGCCGGGCGAATTGGTGCTGGAGGGGCGTACCCATTTCCATCTACCAACGAACCTTACAGAAGGTGAAGCAAACCGTGCAGGACCTGGGGTAAAGGGCGAGCGAGATATATTCCATAATCACGCAATGTCGGGTAATCGCACTAGGACCATTCTGTTGATGGCTCATGAGATGAGTGAAGGGATTCTTAGCGGTGATAAACCGGTTAGGATGCTTGATTCATTGGCTGCAAGCGGTATTCGCAGTCACCGAGTTTGTCATGAATTACCATCTGAAATGGTATCTAGACTACAACTTTGGATGTGTGATATGGATGAGAATGCAATTTCTTGGCTGAAAGCAAATTACAAGCAGAATCCAGTTGCTGAAATTGGTGAATTCAAGCCTGTTTGCGGTGACGCAAGACAGGTGGCGCTTTCACACGGTTGGCAATGGGTGGATATTGATCCATTTGGCTCACCTATTCCATTTCTTGATTCAGTGATGCAATCACTTGCAAGGCGAGCGGTATTGGAAGTTACAGCCACCGATGTTGCGGCATTAACTGGTTCTTCGCCAGCGCCACTGATGCGGAGATATGGAGCGCGTGCTCGATTAGATGAAATCGCACATGACACCGGATTGAGAATTCTTCTCGCTTCGGTTGCAAGGTGCGCGGCTCGCCATGACAAAGTCATTGAGCCGCTGATTTCAACTTGGGATAGTCACCATCTAAGAGTAAGTGTCAGAGTCAGAAAATCACTAGATTCTGCCAGTATAGTTGAGCATAATTTAGGTTGGAGAATTGCTAATCCAAGCGATTTAGAAGCCGGTGAAAACGCTGGACACGGCCACATTTTGGTACCACTTGACACCGTTGTTGATAAAACTGACAAGAGAATTTCCGGACCGCTCTGGATTGGACAAATTGGAGATGCTGATGTGATGGCTTCGATGACTGAGGAACGGGCTCTTGAGTTGTGCGGACCTACTGAAGAAACATGTGATGATGCGACCGAATTACGCCTGCGTAGACGAGCTATTACTCGCTCTGTACGCCATTTAGCAGAGGAATCTACAGTAATTCATTCTGGAAACCTTGTGGTGGTGGATTCATTGGCAAGCCGGCTACAACTACCCGCGCCGCCGTCTCCAACTAAGTTGGCAGAAGCATTGGTTGCAATGGGTCATTGTGCAGCAGTTGCTGCTTATGGGAAGCCGGCTATTCGTACCGATGCACCATGGGATTCTATCCTAAGTGCACTAAAGTCGGTGTGATTAGCCACCGATGTGAGACATCTCAACTGGTAATCGGATTCTGCCCTTGATTTCTGGCTCACTACGTAATTCAGAATACCTATCACTACGCTTTGTCCAGACCGAACTGACTAGTTCTTGAATCTCACTAGATGTGGCTTTAGCACGCAAATATGGTTTGAGATTAAACCCATTTTCAGCGAATAGGCAATTGTAAAATTTCCCTTCCGATGAAATACGGCCACGACTACAATCGCCGCAAAAGGGTTCAGAAATCGATGTGATAAATCCTATTTTATCACCCTCAGTAGTCTGCCATAACTTAGCAACATGGCTTGCATCTTGTGGTGGAATTTGCATTAAATCTACCTTTTCAAGCAAAATATCCCGAATTTCTTTGGCTGAAATTACCTCTTCAAGCCGCCAGGAATTAGATGAACCTACATCCATGTATTCGATAAATCGTACTATCACACCAGTACCACGGAAATAATTCACTAGGTCTTGAATTGCATGCTCGTTGACTCCACGCCGTACTACAGCGTTCACTTTGACTGGTGTTAGCCCAGCAGCGATGGCAGCATCAATTCCTGCCAAGACTACGCTTACATCCACATCACTATCCGTCATTTTTTGGAATGTTTCGTTATCCAAAGCATCCAAACTAACAGTAACACGATCTAAACCAGCATCAGCGAGTGCTTCTGCCTGACTTTCTAACAACACACCATTAGTTGTAACAGCGACTTCAACATCATGGGCTGAAATTTTCTCAACTAACTTCACAAAATCACGACGAAGTAAAGGCTCTCCTCCAGTCAAACGTACTTTCTCTATTCCTAATGGAATCAGGGAAGCCACTAGATGGTCCAACTCCTCAAACGAAAGTATATCCTCGCGCGCAAGGTATGGATAATCTTCGTTGAACACTTCACGGGGCATGCAATAAGGACAGCGAAAATTGCAACGGTCGGTTACCGAAATGCGCAAGTCTCGCAAAGGTCGGGCAAGAGAGTCCCTTACCATGAAACCCTGTTGTAGGTTAACCACTGAAAAGGTTGCCACGGTTGTTTATTGTGTTTGGTATACAAAGGTAAACGTCGGCATAAGTTAGGGGTGCCCCCTTAATTTGTATATATGTGATGCAAGCAAACAGATATGATATGGGACAAAAACCCATCTTAAACGGAATGTACGGCAGAAAGGGCTTGCGCGCTTTGTTGATTGCATTGACTATGCTGGTGGTTGTTACCGCCGGTGCAGCTACTGCAGAATCAGCACATGATGCACAAACCCTGGAGAATGAATTAATGACTTTGGAGGCTGCTCAAGAGATTGAGACTGACTACCTGTTAAGTGACCCATTGTTAATAGATGGAGATGTTGATGATAACCTCTCCACTGACGACTTTGACCACATCGATGATGGTGGCACTGTCGTGGTCTATGTTTGGACCAATGGTGAACGCGCAATTGTAGTAGTAGTCATCTTCCAAGATGATGGTAGCTACGAAGTCGCACACATAGCACGCATGAGTGTTGAAGACGCAAGAGAAAGACTTGCGAACTTTGATGGACGAATCATTGTCCGTCACTTCGGTAACTCAGATGCAGAACCTATCTGCGCACACGGCTACTTGGCTGCACGATGGTCCATTGATCAGAATGCAGACGCAACTGCAATTGGGCAGTTCAAAGGTGTCTGGATGAATGCTGAGAGTGTTGTTGGTGGAAACATCACAGGCCAATTTGCTAACGGTTTGTTCCGTGGCATGGCTACCAACCTTGATGGCGAAGTGATCGGAACCCTCCAAGGTGGATACGGAAACGGACTCTACCGAGGTGTATGGGAGCTATCTGATGGCTCTGCTAGCGGTGTTCTTGCTGGAAAGTACAGAGCAACTGATGCTGGCCAGGGTGTTATGAAAGGTAAGTGGAAGCAAACCTGCGATGATGGTGGTGTTGAACCAACACCTGTTGACCCAACACCAATCAGGTGCAAGAAAATGGTTACAGATGCAGCAAACTCTGACGAATCTACTGATGTAGTTATGTCTCGCTGCAAAGTTAAGCCAATGCCAAAGCCTATGCCTTTGCCAAAGCCTATGCCTTTACCAGTTGATGATGGAATAAAAGGTGAATCCAAATTAGATGGTATAGATGGTATCCAGAAAGATGCTGAAGATCTCTTGGAAACAAAGCTAGTCGAAACAGATGGTGGACTAACCATTGATGTCGGCGATGCTGCTGCTGGTGGAGCAATCTCATCATTACCAATGATTGGGCTTGGCCTACTACGCCGCCGATTCCTACTGATTTGAGTAGGATGATTGCCAATCTGCACTAAGCGCAGATTAAAACGATGCGGCGGGGGACCCTGTACTCAGGAGGGTCCCCCGTTGCTCACATTTTCTGAACTGGCTAGAGAGAAACTCGCTGAATTTGCGGCTAACTCTGAAGAAGAAAATCTAGCCCTTAAAATCTCCATTACTGGAAGAAGTGGTAATGGATTTCAATATGACCTACAACTAATTTCACCTAAAGAACAAGAAGATTCTGATCACGTTTTCGAAGTTGATGACTGGACTGTAATTATTTCAGAGAGTAGTGTTCCTTACATGGAAGGCGTAACTCTTGAATTCAAAGAAACACTCATGGGTGGAGGATTTCATTTTGAAAACCCTAATCCTCTCTGGATTGACGATGTTGCTCAACGTGTTCAGGTAGTTATTGACGAGAAGGTCAATCCTGCAATTGCATCCCATGGCGGAAAAATATCACTTATAGATGTCTGCGATGGTGTAGTTGTTGTCTCATTTGGAGGTGGTTGTCAAGGGTGTTCTGCCGTTGACGTGACACTCAAACACGGGGTTGAGAAGATGATTTGCGAAACAATCCCTGAAATCACATCTATTAGTGATGTAACTGACCATGCTGCTGGAACAAATCCTTTCTATTAGGTTAGACTCAATTTATCATCGGGTCTGCGTCATCGTTAACCTCAAACTCTGCATCGGGGGCAGGTAACAGATTCTTTGACAATTCAAACATTTGACGTACATTGTCCTCAATTCTGCGGGCATCCGCCATCAAATCATCAAGCGGGATTTCAACATCTATCAAATCACTCAGCGCCTCGGTAGCGATTGCTGCTGCCCGCGCATCGGGATACATTGGATTACATTCGGCTAACAAAGCTGTAACATCAAATCCTCGCCTATCGCCTTCTGCAAGCAGCCAACCAGAAATTCCTGCAACAATACCTTGTTTCACTGGTTCAACATTGGCATTATGCAATCCCACTCGTCCGGATTCTGTAGAGGCGACTCCAAATAATTCACCCTCTTCTTTGTCGCCCAATTCTCCTGTAACTATTCCATCAATAACAAAAAGGCGGTCAAAACCGCCTTCAGTAAACCACTCAAGAACGGTCTCAGCAAACTTCACATCGGTATGACCTGGGAACTGTAAATCCGAGGTGAAAACACCAACACCACTACCTTGGTAAACCCTTACTGGGTGCTGTGGAACCTCATTTTGAATCAAAGCAACTGGTGGAAAATCTCGATCAATAACTGTGCCTAGTTGTTGCAATCCTAATGCTTTGACTACATGGCTTGTAGCGATGCTCCCCACCATACCCACATTTGAGAATCCGCAAATTGCTACACCTCCAGTTGAGCCTGGGTCGGCATCTTTGTGCAAAACTAGGGGGAACCCATGATTGTCGTTTTCGCCACTCATATCATCTAACCCCTTCATTACTCTCTCAAAAACCTAAGTGATTATTCAATGAACTCAGACCACTCCTCTTCGTCAGGATAACGGTACCACCAGACATTGATTTCGTCCTTCCACCACTCCACTCCATCTTCATCGACTTTGTAATCTTCTGATTGGGTGTAGTCATCTTCTTCTTGATAATCATCGTAATACTCTTCTTCGTATTGCTCTTCGGATTCTATACTTTCATTTGATGACATTTGAACCGGTTTTGGTTTTTGTTTACGAGTTGAAGGGCGTGTGCCTGCTTTACTACCAGTATAAGGTAAGCCACTTTCATCCATTGCCCACTCTTGTGGCTTTTCTCTCATTTTTGCTGGGGTGTGTAATATCTTAGGTTTACTTCGCTTCTTTGAGGGTGGTTCATCATCGTCATCATCATCAGCATAACCACCATACTCATCATATTCATCGAACAAGTCATCTTCTTCATCTTCACTTGTGAGTCTACGAAGTACAACAAATCCACCCAACAAGATTGCAAGAATGACCGCGACAATTCCACCAATCATACCTGATGACATTCCTGAACTACTTGGATTATTGTCATCTTGATTATTTTGTGTTCCACCGTTACCACCAACTATTACTTGTTCTGCTAACACCGAAACAATGAGTGATTCAGTAAGCTTGCTTTCATTATAACCAGCGGCGTTTACTGTAATTTCAACATCAATTGAATAGTTATCAGCAGGAGTCCCAAGTGGAGCACTCAATGTAATTTGAATGTCTTTACTTGAATTAGAAAACATTGACGCTGATGTCGGGATGACACTAATTTCTAATCCTGAAAGGCTTGTAATCAATACATCTACATGAATTAAATTGGAGTTGGGATTTTCAATTGTGCAGACATTGGTAACACTAGAGGCATTCACAGTAATCTCCAATGCAATATCATCACAAGACCAAATTAGAGGGGTTAACTCTGTTATTTCCTCTGTTTCATTCTCATCTGGTACATCTGGTTCAGGGGGTGGTAATAGTGTAGCCCTCACATCCCCATTAGCAAGCACCAACCACGTATGCTGTGTTAGCAAGTTAACATCTATTTCACCACCAATTGGATAAGTGATTGAAACATCTGCCAAACCATTATTATTGATTGGAACAGATCCTGAATCACCTGTTGCTTGATTGGATTCATTGCCAATATGATATTCTATTGCAATTCCTGTCAGTAGCGATTGCTCAATGGCGTTATCTGCTATTAGACTAACACTGACTGTTCCTTGGCCTTCACTATCTAATTGCAAAGTTGAGGGGGTTAAGGAAAGAGTTGCCGCTGTTTTCGCTGTGAACAAATCACTTGCAGATGAACCAGTTAATTCCTGTGAATCAACCCCCCATACACCACCATTGAACATGATTTCAACAGTGATGTCACCTCGAAGTGCAGTATATTGTGATTCAAAGTCAAGCCAATCATTCCATTGATGACTGAAATTGCCATTTGCATCGGTTACTCCTTCAATTGTAATTGATGAAAATTGAACGGTTGGCGTGAGTACAATAGAGTAGTCCGCTGCAGCAACAGCTTCACCCATACTGGTAATTTGTCCTGAAATCGTAAGCGGGTTTCCGGCAATTGCTTCTACTGGGCTACTAACTCCATCTGTCTCAACAAGAAGAGATACTGCTGAAGTCCGCACTGAATTATTCTGTGAAAACGCTGGTGCAGAACTGGTGACCGTCCAATTTACATTACCTGCTAAATCACATACAACCACTCCAAAGTAGTGATCCACACCATCAGCAGTGGTGTTGTAAATATGTGATGTCACATTATCATAAACTGTGAAATTAGCAATTTCATTTTGTCCACTAATGGTTGAGAAGGGTGAGGTGTCTTCGTACAATGCATACCATCCGATATCGCTTGAATTACTAATTGGCCAGTCGACAATAATCGCGCCCCCTTCATCACCACTAACATCAGTTGCATTCACAAAAGCAACTGCTTCCGGGGCCGTCAAATCAGCAGATTGAGCGGGCGGTACAATCACATGCTCAACATTAGAATAGTTAGAATAAACACCGTTATGATATACTGTCCTTACAACGAAATCCCAAGATTTGCCTGAAAGACTTGCATTATCAAATGTCATGTTTTGGGGGATTCCGCTTTGATGGGGAATATTGAGGTTAGGTGTTGCACCACTCTCCCATCTAAATAATTGATAAGACAAGAAATCCATCTCATTAATCGCTGAGTCATCCCAAAATAAAACAACAATGTGTTCACTTTCTGCACTATCCCAGAACACAATTTGATTTTGGATAATTGGTGCATCACGGAATACCTGATTCGCCATTCCCGCAACCCATTCAATCACTACGCTCTCTAGAGTCAAAGCCCCTGAAGAGGTTGAATCAATCGGCAATGTGACATTGAATGTTCCAGTACCTGGAACCATCATTGTGTTCAACAAATTTGACAGATTACCGCTACTTGGATTGATATCAACTATGAAGGTTACATCGTAAGTGATGTTCATTTGGCTGAGGCTAACTATGCCATCTCCATTTGAAACACCCATCGGCCTGATGGTCGTTATTGGTGTACCATACAAATCAACTTGATAGGACATCTGAGAAAATGTTTGAGCTAATGAAAAAGAAATATTTCCCATATCGGTCCAATTTAGTTCGTCAACTCCACTTTGACCATCGCCAGCATAACCTATGAGATCAGCTTCAGCGTTATTATCCATATCAAAGTCTAAAGAAACTGTATGCCAACCTGCGATGAAGAGTCCTTTCGTTGACTCCCCAGCAGCAACCAAATGTTCTGAAAGTCCATCCCCATCCATGTCAGCAAGTAACACGTGTTTAGGTGCTGTATGAGGGAAAATAGTACGTGAAGTATTACCAATGGTGCCGTTCACCCCAAATGGAATGACCTGCAAATAACCTGTTGGCGTTGCATCATTTCCGTCAGAGTTTCCTTCTAACGGTTGGAGAATATCACTGCTTCCACTACCACTCCAATCACCGATTGAATAGTTATTCAACTGGATTGCATTTGTTTCATTAGTCGACCAGCCTGTGCCATTGAAAGTGGCTGTACAAACCCCCATGTCGGTATTACCAAGCACATCAAGAAGCCCATCACCATTCCAATCAAGCGTAGTCATTCCACTTTTTATGCAATCAAAGGATGAACCAGGAATCCCAACAACCCAATTTCCTTGTGACACATTCCACATGGTTACATGGCCATCCATAGAATCTGCAACTACCACAGTATCATTTCCAGAGCCCCAGAATTTCCCTACTGCCAACGCTCCAAGGGTTGCTTGCATTCCGGTTCCGTTTGCTGATACAGTGGATTCTGCCCCTAAACCAAAAGACCCAGTTTGAGTATTAAATACAAATTCCCTCAAATTACCATCGCTATGAATTGAAATGAGTTCATAATCACCATCTCCATCCATATCACCACTATCAATACCACTAGCACCCATTCCTAGTGACTGATTGGTATTGGCTCCCCAACTTCCATTTGTTTGGGTAAAAAGCATGCAAGCAGTATCATTTGTGATATCAAATGATGCAACATCATCCAAACCATCATCGTTGAAATCCGCTACGACTAATTCTCCAGCACCATCGCAAATTGAAGACCAAGTTATCGCTGAAAATCCATTCGCTGACGACCAATCAAATGTACCAACTGCTGGACTAACTGTCCCATTGGCCCATGTATGAGATCGCTGAAGAAATACTGGTTCTGGAAGCCCATCCCCATCTGTATCCCCAACTGTGAGAGAATCTATCACACCAGTTGCTGCGAATCCACCCCCATAATCAGGAGCGAATTCTGCATACATCTCTGCATACTGAATCTGTCCTTGTGATGGAAGAATGATGTCTCCAATTATATTTCCACCAGAGTTAACGCTTCCACTAGTGCTTGACAATCCATTCGAAAACTCTGTTTGAGCCCCAAGGTTACCGTATCCTTGTGTGTCCCATGCCCACTCATATTGTGCGTCATTTCCAATATCTAAAGTTACGTCACCTGGACTTGGCGACATTGTGCTGTAACTAATTTCAAAAATTGCGTTATTGACTGTTGAATTACGCTCCAAAGCCAAAACAGAATCGCTATTTGTTGACCCACCGTTAAGCATTAGCGACATTGAATTGTTACCATCAGCAAAGGTAGTGATGATGCCTTGGCCTCCGCCGGCAGCAGTGAAGCCTGCAATCGGAGATAATACCGATAAAAACATCAAAGAGATGACGAAAAATGGGGAAATATCCGATTTCTCAATTGACATAGAACGCCCTCCTGCATACTTCCGACTTTCTTTCACCATCAAGTCATTTTCCCCTTCCTCATAGAGGAAGGTGA
This sequence comes from Candidatus Thalassarchaeaceae archaeon, assembly GCA_965659915.1. Classification (GTDB taxonomy): domain Archaea; phylum Thermoplasmatota; class Poseidoniia; order Poseidoniales; family Thalassarchaeaceae; genus MGIIb-Q1. Next base: position 717 of record CBFHYB010000045.1, on the reverse strand, counting down.
AATTTTACAATAAATGATTCATATCTACTGAAAAATCTATTCATTTTCATTCGTTTTTAGTTTTAGGCCATTTTTTGTTGAGTGCTTTTGACAATGAATCATCCATGCGAGCATTCCACCAATCAGCCCTTCTCCATATCGCATAACGGCCACGGATTCCTCGCATATCTGCACCCTCTAATTTCGCATCTTGCATATTAGAAAGTGAAAGTTTGGCTTTCAGAAATTTTGCTCTGCGTAAATCTGCACCATCTAAAGCCGCTTTCATCAAATTGGCTCCAACAAAGGATGCCTTTCTCAAATCAGCACCTGAGAAATTTGCGCCTTCAAGATTAGCACCATCAAAAATTGCACGGCGTAGATTTGCACCTTCAAAATCTGCATCAGCCAATTCCGCTCCGATGAAGGATTGGAAAGAGAAGTCCTTTTGGACTTCATCAGTCAAATTTGTCACTCCCTTGAACGATTATCAAGATGTGAGCGCCCTTCAGTTGTAAGGACTGCATAGCGATTCTTGCGGTTTTCGTCACTACCAGGATATTCTATGAAACGACGCTCTCGAAGGCGGTTGAGGTAAAGGCTCAAGTTCCCAGGTGGTTCCATACCTGCGTCAATGAAGAGATCCTCTAAAACTCTAGGAGGAGAATCGTGTACACCTTCTACTTCACGAAGATACTGAATGGCAGCTAAAACTTGGTCAGGCTTGCGTGTAAGGTT
>CBFHYB010000044.1:0-11818 GCA_965659915.1 Candidatus Thalassarchaeaceae archaeon | reverse complement strand
AAACTGATCAGATGCATATCTCAATTGGCCGAGCCAATAAATTGTGGGCACTAGGTAGAATTCTTGTGAATATGGATGATAGTGACCAGATGATGATTTTCTCAAATACCAAGAGGATGGTGGATTTACTAGCCCAGCGGTTGAACAAATTTCGATTCAATGCAGTTGGACTTCATGGTGACATGCCACAAAATAAACGTGGGAGAATTATTGATTCCTTCAAAGATGGAAGCGAGAAGATTCTCATCTGTACAGATGTTGCAGCACGTGGAATAGATGTAGATGGTGTTACAATAGTAGTAAATTATGATCTTCCAGTTGATGTTGAAAGTTATGTTCACAGAATTGGAAGAACTGGAAGAATGGGTCGTAAAGGCACGGCTTGGTCTTTCGTCAGTGGTGAGGATAAGGGGCAGTTGCAGAAAATTTCTGCAACTTGGAATCTATCTATTCCTGAATCTGAACCACCAGCATTGCCGAAGGGAGTTGATAGAGACCCAGTGCGTAAACAACAAGATTGGGGAGAAGTAGCCAATAATTTTGGTATGGTACCTGTGAAAGTCTCTGTTGGTAAGCATCAAGGAGTTACAAATCATACTTTGACAAATTGGTTTTCGAATGAAGCAAAACTTGACCAACTCGCAATCGGCGAAGTTTCTATTGAAGATGATTCTAGCGAGGTTGAGATCCATCTTGATAAAGTTGAATCTGTCATTAAAGTGATGGCAAATCGAGATTGGAAAGGCAATTCAGTAAACCTTGAAATAAGCAAATAGGGTTGTTTTCCTAATATAATGGGGATTTATTCCTCACCATCCCCCATCCTCATGTCTTCCTCTGATTCATTTCTCCAATGAAGTTTCATCGTAGCAAATGAGGCTGCTATTCCGCTGATTAACAAGTATCTCCAAGCCTTACCCGAGATGTCATCCCACTGCCTTGTTTCTTCTGCACAATAAGCACTGATTATTTCTTCACAACCCTCTGCCTTGAGTCGTTGTTGTTCGGCTTCATCATCAAAACCTAGGGTGTAAACAGAAGAAGTTGCTAAAATTCCCGCTAGTAATAGAACAACTAGCGATGCCTGTGGGAGGGGTTGTCGTTGTGAAACATGAGTTGGTAATGCGAATCGCAAATTTAAGTCGCCTAATTGTTTTGTTTTAGCCGGCCCACCTACTGCCAAGTACCAACCTGTCCACCCTATGACAATAACTAACAGAAATCCAATATCAAGCATAAATTGATGAAATTCCCACATTGGTGCCCAACAACCGTATGCCCCTGGGTTCTCCACACACCCGTTCACAGCTAAAGGATAGAGAACCACCAGGCGAACCAAGTTTAACAAACTGAGAACCCCAGCCATGACAAATATTCCTCTTAATTTCAAATGTTTAGAAACCCCTGGAGTCATCCAAATCATGAATGAAACAAATGCAATCTCGTGTATCCCCGCACATTCGTCAGTGACTTCTAACGGATCCATACTGCTGCCAACGAATGATGTATGAGTGAATTGAAGGATTGTAGAAGGTCCATCCGTAGTAACATAGGAAACGCTCTCTGCACCAAATATCAGCGAGTGAGTGTGATACCATGCCCAAGTCAGCAATTCTTGGTAAATTGCGAAACTATCATTGGGATAAGTTAACCATCGATAGAACAGTTCAGCCACAACTAATAGCCCAACAACGATTCCAATTATTTTCAATCTGTCAGCGATTTCCGACCATGAGACATCATCCTCTGGCCGTTCCATGTATGCTTGATGAGCCACCTCCCTATCAAAACAATGTCTCTAAATGGGTTGAAAAGAGGCAGTACGCTCGAAGTAACCAAGGACGCATTGATGCTCACACTAAATTTGCTCGGATATCATTGCCCCGTTCCTGTTCATGAGACGAGGAAGGCCTTGGTCGGAATGGAAAAAGGCACGACTCTTGAGGTAATTGCTGATGATGCTGAGACAAAGCATGATATCCCATTGTTACTGGACAGGATTGGAGCCAGATTGCTATCTCTCGTAGAAGATGCTGGCGAAATTAGATTCATTATTGAGAAGCAGTGAGTTGATAATATGGATTCAAACAACGAAGTTACAGTTCTTGAGGCACAGGATATTCCTGCTGATGCTAGTTTACCAACCGAGTTTGGTAATTTTAGAATTCGTGTTTTTCATGAACAATCAACTAATTTAGATCATGTTGCATTAACTCTTGGTGACATGATTGGGCCAGACCCTGTGCTTGTGCGTATTCATTCTGAATGTTTGACAGGAGATGCATTTGGGAGCCTGAGATGTGATTGTGGACCACAATTAAAGTCAGCAATGGAGATGATACATCAAGCAGGTTGGGGATGCGTTGTATATTTGCGCCAAGAGGGTCGAGGGATTGGACTACGTGAGAAAATAAAAGCCTACCATCTTCAGGATGAAGGTGTAGATACATTAGATGCAAATATTTTGCTTGGACACCCTGCTGATGCGCGGGATTATAGAATTGCAGCTGAAATACTAAAGGCATTAAACATTCCAGAAGTTAGCCTTTTGACAAATAATCCTGACAAAGTTCAACAAATGAATAATCTAGGTATTGAAGTCGTTGAACAAATACCCCTAGTTGCCGGAGTTGGGGTGAATAATATTGATTATATTTCAACTAAAGTAAAGAGAATGGGTCATTCGATAGACCTTGAATCAATAAACGACAAAAAGTGAGGATATTTTCACATTCTAAATGATGTTCACCGCTACTAAACAGGTTGGTATTTGGCTAGATTTATTGCTAATTATTGAGAGTGAGGGCCGCGACCGGGAATTGAACCCGGGCTGGCAGGACCACAACCTACCGTCCTAACCCCTAGACCACCGCAGCCAATAGGTGTCCTGCCCACATACCCTCCCCTAATCAACCGTTCTACCCTGTCATGAAAGCGAGGGGTTGAAGGCTGTTCCCTACACGCACAGTACATGGAACAACGCACAAATGGGGTTGTAGCCGCTTTACTGGTTCTCTTGATGCTCGTGAGCATACCTATCCCAGTGGCTGGCGATGTAGTAATACGTTCAGAAGTCGTTGACCTTTTTCCGTCTGGAACTTTTGATAATTCTAGTGAGTGGGACCTTACTACACAATATGGTTTTACTCCTGGTGTTCAAGCCCACTGGACTGAGGCGATGATTACCGATAGTCATCTTTCATTTACTCACGAACGACCTCAAAATATTGCTGAAGATACAAGTTGGGCATTATATTCTCCAACTAGCAGCAATCTTTCTCTGGGTGTTCCCGATGGGGGGTATAGTTGGAGCAAGGGGCCAGAAATTGAACTGACAAATTTTGATATGACAGGGCTGTCAAATGACCCTTTGCTGAATGCAACATTGATGGTTGCCTTCGCGATACCTGATACGCTACAGGATGATCAAGTTCGAATTGAACTTGAGTGGGATGGTAATATAGAATTGTTAACGAATTTTGCTCACACACCTTCAGCAATCGATAATATGCAAGGAAACCCGTTAGAATTATCTCTTGATGGAATCACAAACTGGACTTGGAATCAGTTAGAGAATTTACTTGTAACCGTTGATTATGTTTCAGTTGGTGGTGTTGATGACAGTGAAGTAAGAGTTGATGCAGTTGGAATCAAGGTTTTGCATCAGACTCAATGGTCGGGTCTTGATTCTGGAAAAGCAGTTTATTCTGAACTACTAACAATGTCACCGTTCGAAGATATTGATTTGTCATCCGGTAGTCAAAATAATCTCATCACTTCTAGTTGTGGACTTGAGGTTGTTACTGGTGGTAACCCCGGTGGTTGGGTTACACCTGCAATACAGTTGCCCCATGACCAGACATGGGGGCGAATCCATTTGTTTGGTAATGCGAGTGTTTCAATTGAAATACAGAGCAGTGCTGATGGTATTAGTTGGGGTTCAGGTGTTGGAATTACAGATGGTTCTCTAATATCAGCAGGTAACTATATTCGTGCCGACATAGTCATTTTTGATGGCTGTGTTTCTGGTTTAAGAATTGATTTCAACGACCCTACAATCTCAATTAACGGTGAAGTTACTGGAATGACTGATGGTTTACAGGCCGAGTATAGTTACCTAAGTTTCGCAGTTGGAACTAATTTAATTTCCACCCAACCAATGACAGTTGGTTCATTCTCCCTTTCCTTCCCTGTGGGTCGGTATCTTCCAGCAAGTGGTGAAACATTGGATTTGGGTGTTGGAGCAAGATTTTACTGGTCATCAAATGGAGTTCCCGAAACAGTTGTGGCCCAAATAGAGGATATTACCCTGTCAGGCGGGTTCGTTGTTGAATGGGATTACGATCCAATATGTGAAAGACCTGCAGATGTTTATCTAAATGAAGATGGTATTGGTGATGTAGTTTCATTCAGAAATACATGTAGTGATGACATTACACCAGTCAACAATCTTATTGTTACAGCTCAAAGTCAGAATGAATCTCTTGTAGAAGTCAGTGTTGAAGATGGTAGGTTGGTTTTCAATCAACAACAAGAACAATCGGGAATTGCTCCTGTTGATATCAACGTAGCAGATGAAAGAGGTAATTTGTGGTCAACCACTATTGATGTCTTGGTTGCATCAGTTGATGACCCGCCTACTTACGACATTCTACCTCAAGAGGTTCTTGTTCCAGTTGGTGAACCAGTAACAATTACCCTAAATGTTCAGGATATTGATACTGGAATAGGGCAGGTTTCAATTCTTACTGACACCTCATGGGCTACCATTGATCAATATCGTAACCTAAACCTAGCACCTCTGTCTCCTGGGACATTTGATATTTCAATCTCAATTTCTGATGGTACGACTACATTTACTGAATCAATAATTGTGCTAGCTACATCTGATCCAGATTTGTTAATAGAGAGTGTTGAGTTTGATTCAGAAAAAATGATTGTTGGTTCAGTTAACGAAATCAAAGTGTGGGTTCGTAACGATGGATTTAGTCCTGCATCTTTAGTTAGCATCCGATGTTTCAATGGTCAAACACTGATAGGAAGTGCGAATATAACTCATATTTCTGCTGAAGGGTTAGAATCAGCATCATGTTATTGGCAGTTGCCAATGGATGCTGGAAACACTTCTTTGAGAGTTTATGTTGACCCCACCCACGACATTTTTGAAATTTCAGAAACTAATAATGAATACTCATCATCTGTTAATGTCTTGCCATTGAATAACTCCGGAACCACAAATGTACAACAGGATGCGTGGATGGCCAATTTACCTCCAAGTGCAATTTGGATATTAGCCGTGACCATTATCTTGGGCGCAATTATTGCTTTACAACTGGGTCCAGGAAAAATCAGGCGAGAAATTTGAGTTAGTAAAAGCTAATTTCATGCTTTTCAAATCATTTGATTTTAGTTATATGGGGTGCGCCTCAAGACGGATAATCCTTGATTTTCGCAAAATGGTTATAGGTAGCCCGTGAGTGAAAAGTTTGCTTTCGCAATGTCAGCAGCGTCTGACAGGGGGCGGAAGCGGGGGTACTTGCGATGGGAAAGCTGAAGATTCGCCTTGAAACAGAAGAGTGGATATACGAAGAATACGATTTGAATTAAAGTCTTAATCAATCCAATTGATTTTGATCTAATTGGTTTGAAGGAATCGTTCTTTTTTCGTTGGATTACCAGCGTTTTGGATATACATCCGTAGCCATCAATACTAGATTTGGTCTAGCGACTTCGCCGCCCTTCATATTAGCAACATCTTCACCGTTTACAGTCATTGTAGCCAATGCCACGGCCTCACCTTTTAGTGAAACCATTAGCACTTCATTTCCTCTCTGTAAGTCGGCATGTAGCCCAACTACTCCTACTGAAGCAAGAGGAGCCCCATGTGCAACAGCAGCAACGGCTCCATCTTTTAGGGTGATTTTTGGAATTCCTGATAGGAGAGATTCAACGGGAAGTAGAATTTTCTTCATCCCCGCTGTTTGGTCATGCTCCTTCCATAGGTGGATAGCATCGGTCAACTGATGCATATTTACAGCATCATCTTCTGAAAAAGAACCACTTTTACTCCGTCTCAATTCAAGCAATTCGACTTCACCACCAAGTAGCAGACCCATATCTCGGCTAATTGTTCTAACATAGGTTCCAGCCTCACAATGAATTGAAGTAAGAATAATTCGCTCATCTCGCTCAATTAATTCAAATTTTGAGATTGTTCTCTGCCTCACTTGAACCTTCACTGCTGATTCTTTTGGCGGAACATTGTGGATGCGCCCAGTTAAGGAAGAGATTGCGTTTTCTAGTTCATCATCACTTACTCCTTTAGGGAGTTTGAAAATACAAACATATGTCTTGTCACCTTTTAGTATACGTCCTGTTAAACGAGTTGCGCTACCCGAAAGAAGGACCAATCCTCCTGTGGCAAATGGGTCTAAGGTGCCACCATGACCTAATTTTTCCACACCTAACATATCTCTAATCCATGCAGCAAGTTGGTGACTACTAGGGCCCGCTGGTTTATCCAAGAGAACCCAACCACTAGCCAATAGTTCTTCGACAGTTCTTCGCTCTGGCGGGCATCCATATTTTGAGTCAGTAGTTGCTTCTGAGTCAAGGATGGTCATTTTTTGCATAATTATTCAACTCCTCTTTTTTCAAGTTCAGTTTCAACAAGATTAGCCACTTCATCTGCTGTTAGGGTATCCGAATTGATGATTAGATTGTAGGGAGTTCGATCATCTAATGATATTTCATAGAGGTTGTGATATCTGATTTGGTCGGCTTCCATTCTACTGTGAATCCTTGCCAGTGCATCTTTGTGGCTCCCCCCTTCTCTTTTCACAACTCTTTTTGCCCTTTCTTCTGGAGTCACTGAAATCCAAAGTCTGAGGCAATCAATGTTCTCTTGATATGCCCACCAACCACTCAATCGGGATTCAACAATCTCTGGACCACTTTCATCTATCATTGCAGAAATCAGTCTTTCATCTAGTGATTTATCAACTTCTGGTTCAGAATCACAAAGAGCTGAAAATTCTTCCAAGGAAATCCCTCGTTCTTCTGAAATAGCACGAAATACAGCGCCCCCGTTAAGGTGTGACCATCCTCTGCTCTCACAAAGTTTGCCAACTAAAGTGCTGGTTCCACTTCCTGGGTGTCCACTCACCGTCAGGTGAACCATATCATCGCCTCCAGACATTTCTACAGATTACACATCGTAAACGTCCATCTGGGGCTCTCTCAACTTCAGTAGAGTCACAGTCAGGGCAAACAGAGCCAGTCATGGGTGCGGCAACTGATGATTGAGTCTTGGCGCTGCTTTTTGAACCGCCGGCTCTCTTTCTCGGCCCATCCCGACTTCTCTTTTTCTTATTTGAGGAATCTGAACCACTTGCTTCTTCTAATTCTTTGAGTAGAGGTTCAGGTAAAGTCTCACCACTAAGTACGATTGGATGATTTCGATAGCGAAGTAATTTGATGTGTCTATCCACAACCCGGCCCAGTGGTGCTGAAGTTGTGATGTAAGTCGCTATCCAGGCAGGGAAGAAAAATACTTTATCATCAATTAAATGCCATTCTGCGCGCCATGGTAAACTAACGTAACCGACTTTGAACGACTCAACATTCAATGCCATCCAAGAAAAGATTGCGATAATGAATACAAACGTAAACATCATTGGTTTCATCATTGAATTTTGCAATTTCATTTGTTCTGGCATCAACCTCTGTTGAAGTTTCTGGATTTTATCCATTCTAACCTTATCACGGTCCATTCTTGCTTCATTCAATAACTTACGAATTTGTTTGTTACGGTGTGCAAGGTGGGCTTGCTTCATTGGGTCCATGAAAAAGGACCGAAATACAGTATTTACAACCATAATCGATGATCCCAGTAAGGCCACAGTTATCACAAACCAGCGGTCAGAAAATGGAATCATAGGTGTCAGAATCGAATCAGCACTACTTGCAAGATATGTTCTGATAGTTGGGTTAATGATTAGTACAGACATGAGCACTAGGAGCAATAGTGGTGTCATCATTGAGCCTAAGCCGGGTAACTCCTCACCCTGGTCACCATCTGCCATGATTCGTCGGCCTTGCCCGAATCGCATGAACCCTTCGTTTGAATTATCTCAACATCAAGCACAATAGTAGTCGGAATCAACCTGTCAGGTGTGCGGTAGTTTTGAGTGAGATGCCTCTACTGGCCGATTGAGTAGCATGACTAACCCTGAAGAGGTACTCGCAACTGTGCGTCAAGCCATGTCATCAGGAGACTTAGAAACTGCTGAAGCTACATTAAAGGATGCAAGAAAGAGATGGAAAAGTGAACCGGAGTTTGCCGTACGACATGCAAATGTACTAGTCAAACAAGGGAAACATGCTCAGGCACTCAAAGTCTATAGAAAAGTAATGAAGAAAGCCCCTGAGCGGTTAGACGCTTGTATTGGGGCTGCAGAATGTGCTATACAAACAGGAAAAGGAAGACTTGCAGAAAAGTTGTATTCCCGAGGAATCGGCCTTGGATTAAGTCTAGATGATGCAACTTTAGGAATAGCTCGTTCATTAGTAATACGTTCGCAACATCATCTTGCTTGGGAAAAGGCAATTGTCCAATTCAAATCGTCAGGAAATAAATCGAAAGGGTTACACGATTTACTCAAAGAAATATCGCCACAAACAGGAATCAGTGTACCGGTTCTAGATCAGTTTGATACCGCGGTTATAGATGACAATATTGAAGGCGTACGGAGGGACAATATAGATCCAAGACTTGCTGAAAATACATTTGCTGCGGGTTCATTAGAGGCTATGGCAGGTGTTGACCGAGCCACTTTAGTTGAAACTGGTGATTTGCTTTCAGATGATTTATTGGCTGTATCTTCAAGTGGCGGTACATCTCTTGGAATAGACCTATCTGCCCTCCAAGAAGCAAATGACAATTCAAATCCTGATGCGACTGCTGCTGCTTCTGATATTCAAAATAGCGATTCTCAAGGTGTTGTTGATATTGATGTTAGCGAGAGTTCAGAAACAACTGATGATGATGACCTGTTTGATGGCTGGCCAGACATTTAATTCGCTAGAATAGAATGGAGTTCCCACTACGCCGTGTTTCTTCAGAGCAATGCTCTTTAGATTATTCTAACATTATTCAAAATCAAATGAACATGTTGAGCAAACATTTGCCCCAGGTGCATTTTCTGAACTACAGATTGGGCACACTTGGGCACCTGCATCGCCTGAGTCAGATTCTGCCGTTTCTTCGGGCTCTTCAGATTCGCCCTCGTCTTCTGAATCATCACCGGTAATTTGGGCAAGAGCTGCATCCATTGTTGCATCACCGTCTTCTGAATCATCATCGTTAGAGTCGTCTTCAGGTTCAGCATCATCTTCAGATTCAGCATCATCTTCAGCGTCACCATCATCTTCAGATTCTTCCTCATCTGATTCATCCTCTTCGGAGTCTTCTTCAACGGATTCCTCTTCTTCGGTAGTCTCTTCTACAACCTCTTCTTCTTCTTTCTCCTCTTCAGGTTCTGTTTCAGGCTCAGAAGGAGGTAGGTCGACATCTAATTCATCTCCAAAAGTTGCTCCATGGAATTCTTGGGCGTCACTTACTTTGTATTCTGCTCCAGCATCACCTACTAGTTCGTAAATTACTTCAATTCGCTCATCCTTCTCAATTACTGGGATGTGCCAACTAACCTTGATACCATTATCATCGTCAGCCTTTTCCATTTCAGCCTCTCTTACTCCAGAATCACTTCGGATGTTGTATCCCTTGATTTCAAAGTCACTAGGTACGATATCGTGAATCATCAAATCTTGTAATGCAGAATCTGATCGGTTTTGGAACATAATGAGTACCTCATATCTTCCCGACCCTCCAGCAGGGAATACTTCCTTTCCGGTGCTGAATTTTCTTCGCTTGTGAATAATTCTGATTGAAGGTACATCTCCTAACAATCGAGTTGCAACAGGGCCGTATCGTTCTGCACTGAAGTCAGACCTCAGTGGTGCTGCAACCATATCATTGTCAGGGGATGGGTCAGGGGCAACAAGTGGATAAGAAATAGTCATCTCCTGACCCGGTTCAAGACCGATTGGGCCTTTCGTTCCGATTGTTAGGAGCATTGTATGTCCTGTACCATCAGGGCTCAATGCAGTTTCCTCCAAAGTTACGCCTTCTCTCACTTCAATTCTGAATTGATCACTAACCAGTTCGTTTCCATCTATGGTGCACGAAACTTGTTCAGTATCAGGGCTGTTGAAAATCCCTGGTACATCATCGGTTAGGCGCATTAGGTTGATAGTTGCAGTTCCAGTGTTCTTGATTGAAATCTCAGCATCAACATTTGCTTCTCTGTAGGTTCTTAGGATTTCAGTAGAGTAAGTCTTGTTGACATCAGCCTCAAGAACTTTGATCACATATTCTTCTAAGTCAATTGAACCTTCAGTTGAATGAGTTACACGAGGTATCACAGTGAAACCAAGTTCTTGATTGAAATTTGGTTCTTCAGTTGCTGGTACAACTACGACATCGCTTTCCCAACGTCCATCTGGATGTACATCTTTCTCAACATCAGTGATATCAAACAGTAGGCTGTCTGAACCAGCTTGCTTTACCTGTAATTTAACAAGGTCAACTGCGAATGATGAGCGATTCTCGAAAACCGCTTGACAGCGCCAGTTGTCCGGGCGCTCGTCTTCATCAACATCCATGTAACTGAATCCTCTGCAGAATGCATCTAGTTCAACTATTGACATTCCCGAAAGAGTTGCATCAGCGGTGTATGTTGCGCTGGTTTTTCCTGCAGAGACTTCATCGATTACATCTGTGACCAAGTCCGCAGTTAGTGGCAAGGTTCTTTTTCCTCCAGGTGATAGTGTCGCTACAGTCCATGTGAGGCTTTTCTTTGAAACAGAGTAGTTGTCACCTTCACTTGTGACGGTCATTTGCGATGGGATTGCCCTAGTGACTACTACATCGTTAAGGTCAACAGGACCAACATTTTCTACTTCTAGTTCAAGAGTTATCTCTTGGGCTTCATCAGTACAAACAGCAGAGCTACTCATTTCTTGATTACGATCTGGTTTGGTGTCAAAACGTTCACGAACACTTAGCATTACAGGCCCAGAGACTGAGTAATCCATTGTGTGGTCATTTCCAGCATCTAATTCTTGTAATGGCATGTGCCCATTATCAACATCAGTTGCCTTTAATTTATGCAAGAAGATATCAATATCCCAAAGACGATCTTTCTCGCTTGGATTGTTTATTGTTAGTAAGCCACTTACATTTTGTTCTACTACATCACCATCAACAGTTTGAGTAGAGGATTCTACTTCGTGAAGTGAACCTTCTAGTTTGTCACCAGGGATTTGGTCAACAACATCTAGCGTTCGAATTTCTGCTCCGGCATGGATCGATTCTTCCTCTTCTTCAGGTTCTTCCTCTGCTTGAGGTTCTTCATCAGCATCTTCAGATTCTTCCACTACTTCTGTCTCTTCGCCTAATGAGTCTGGAGTCATTAATAGGTCAATAGCAGGTGTTTCTTCAGCCGATTCCTCATCATTTGATTCATCGTCTGAAATTTCTAGTAAGTCCAGGCTTGCTGCCGCTGAATCAAGAAGCGCATCAGCATCTCCTCCTGCTTCATCATCGCCATCACCTGATTCTAAGGATAAATCACCTAGTAAATCAGATGTACTTGAAAGATTATCAGAGTCTGCCCCAGAATCTTCTTCTTCAGGGCTTTCAAGCTCCGGAGGTGCAGGTGGTGCATCCATTTCGGGAGGTGCAGGTGGTGGGGGT
>CBFHYB010000043.1:0-11892 GCA_965659915.1 Candidatus Thalassarchaeaceae archaeon | reverse complement strand
TGTCACAACGCGGGCACGTCCATCGGGTGTTGGCCCAGCCCTAGGAAGGTCCAACGGTTCACGAATCTCGGCTTGACCAAACTCTCTAGACTGGGGGATTTGTACCTCTTGCTCCTCAAATTCAACATCAATTACCATCGGTGCTGGTTGAGCATCGGGAATTGAATCGTCACCGTCTCGCATCATTGCACCGAGAAGTAGCGGCGGCTCAAACACTCTTGAGGGTGACGGGGCAAAATTAGGTGTTGGTGGAGGTTTTGACCCACCCAGCCATTCTGCCGGTCTCTCCATCAATCGCATAGGAAAGTGTGTGGTCCATCCCACTTTCTGTCCATTCTCGTTGCCCAAATACCACGACTGACCCCTCTTGTAATCCATCTATTAGGTCAAGAAGGTCACTGGCTTCTGGTGGAACTGTTAGCAGATATCCGATTGATGTGTCATCAGATAATGAACCGCCTGAAGCGATATCAGAGGCAAGTATTGGATAACGATTAGGATCAATTATTCTTGCTTCAACTTGTTGAAGGCTAGCAGTAGTGGGAATACTTTCTCGCCGATGAGCTGGTTTATCGTCCCCGCTAATTGAAGCCTTATCAAGAACTGAACAATTTTCAGTGCGCTCTTCAACCTTAACCCAGCCAGCATCGTTATCATCAACCCAACTAACATTCCACTCAGTTAAACCATGAGTTCTATCATCAATGGCGCGGTAGACATATCCACCAGAAGCCAAAGCTGCTGATGCTTCTTGTGCTTCTAAAGTCTGATTGATAATACAGGCAATCGCCTGCTCAAGCGGCCATGACCTGTCATCACTACGGTCTGGCATGTGTAGGCCGCTGCCCCCCCAATTCTCATTTCCTGAAAGTGCGCCAGAATTATCCCCCGGTCGGTTACCATAGGATGATTGCCAATCAATCATCCCTTCACCACTAGAATCACTTGTTCGCACAAGTGTATACTGCAAACTGATGGAACCTTCTGGCAGCGCTCTGTCAAGTATGTATTCAGCTAACACCCCACAGTCCGGTGAATCATAACGACTCTTTTCAAGACGAATGTCAACCTGTTGTTGAACAGCCCAAGGGGACGATGGGACGATGTACAGAACCATATTGGCTCGACCAACACACCCCTCAACTTCTGTGTGTGCCATGTTAACTTGGAGGCCCATTTCATCTCCTACAGAGATTACACTACCAACAGCCCAGCGCCAGTTCCCACTAGTTCCTGTCTGTCCTTCTTCAAGCAAAGAGTTGCCAAAAATTGGCGTGAGTTCCACCGGTTTTAGAGGTAGAAGAAGTTCCGGCATTAAGTCAGATAGTGCATCATCAGGCACCCCATAGGATAGTGCTTCTACTACGGTTTGCTCACCTTGATTATCAAGAGTTACTGAACTATGAGTGCTCAACAGAGCCTTGCTGGTTAACTCTGTCCAAGACTTAGAAGTCTGTGCAAACGAATATCCTGAAATCGGCCCAACTGGCACAGAGCACATGTTGTCTGTCTGATCTCCAAGCCAAGTTTTTGATGATACAGTGGCTGAAAGTTGGTGATTTAATTCCTGTTCAACTGCTAAGAAAGTTAACCCGTATGCATCTCTTGCTTGCACTACACCAACCAAGTTGGAATCGGATGGATTTAGCAATTCAGAATTTCCACCTTTGGCTACCGCTATATTTCCTGTACCGGTGAAATCAACGTTGAAATTCTCGCAGACTTCTGATAAGGCTCCATTGAGACGGTTGTCCAATTCACGTACCATCTCCTCCCCTTCAACATCGAATGATCCACTAGAGATAGCAAAATTCATTTCATCTCCATATTCAATTGGCTCGGCAACGAATGGGTCTAGATTATTGGTCCACCACCAGTATCCACCACCTGCAATAACGAGAATTACAAGCAAGGTTGCTATTGTGGATTTACTAGTTAGAGTGCCAAGCAAGGAACCACCAGCAAGGCGGTTTGGACGGCTAGAAGGTATAGGAGGAAGGTCATACTCTTCTTCTTCAAACAACTCTGCCTCAAACACTTCGGCTTCAAAAATTTCATCTTCATCGTCAATGACAAGGTCGTCATCAGATTCAACATCTAATTCTGCAACATAGACCTCTGCCTCAAAAACTTCCTCCTCAATTTCGGCGACCTCTTCGGTTGGTTTGTGGGTAACGTCATCTTCCTCAAGTAGTAAGATTTCATCATCATCATCTGAAGCGAAAGATTCCAAGAGTCGGTCAATCAACTCCTGCTTACGCCCAGAAACCTTCAATCCAGCGTCTTTGCACATTGATTTCAGGTCTGCAACTTTGAGCGCTACCAGTTGCGCTGCAGTTGGATTAGAATCGTCGACCATTCTCTGACCCAATCACATTGGGGCCACTTAGGGCTTTCAACCCCTTCGGTATTTAGCAGGGTGCACATGCGATTTTACATTAGCAAACAATTCTCTGAGGATGCTAAAATCCCGTGCTACGCACGGGTTTTATAATCTGCAAAGGTGAATTGCGGTTATTGCATTCGTTCTGCTTGACGCTGCCACTCAATCTGTTGGTCAGTCCATCCTAAGGCACGCAATTGCTCATCTGTGTAAACTGGTTGGGCAGGTGCAGATTCGGCAACTGGCGCAGATTCAGCAACTGGTTCAGGTTCGGCAACTGGTTCAGGTTCGGCAACGGATGCAGGTTCCTCTGTTACCTGAGGTTCAGTGGTTTGTACAGATTCATCCATTTGTGGCGTTGATTCTGGTTGTTCAGGTGGAGATTCCACTACATCCTTCTCCCCATCCTCACTCGTTTCTCCAGTTTCAGACATCGTTCCACGCTCCTCCTCAGCCTGCTCAAGTACTTCTTCTTCGGTGGTCTTTTTGTCAGGCGAATCTGGTTGAGCTACTTTCTTCCAAGCCTTTCCTGCTTTGTGAGCGCCGATGCCCGCGAAAATTGCTAGAATCAAAGAAATTGCAGCCAATGGTGCGCATAATGGCTGATTCCAATGGGGCGTTACTTCAGCGTCAATTGTTGCTCGGAATCCCTGTATCTCTGGTGGATTTTCGTATTCAAAGACTAAGCAATATTTACCCGCTGGAACTTCAAAAGATACCGTTTCTACCTTACCAATTATCATCGGTGTTATTGAACCATACTTGTACCGATCTTCAAGAGATTCTATGGTTTGCCCATACATCTCATCACACGGTGAAGGGAATAGAGCAAGTCTGAATCCTGTGTTTGCACCATCAACTCGGTAACTGACTATCTTGACATCAACTGGGATTGTAGTGACTCCAGCAATATCTATTGGAATCCCTGGGAGATTTAAATCGTGTATGATTGTCCCTGAAAACTCATCATTACCATCCCATATTTTTTGGCCCATTAAATCAAAATCTGCTTGTTCCCAAGCGGCTGGATGATCTGGATCATTTCGGTTTAGAATATCAACCTCTTGACTGAATTCATGAGGATTGTTGGAAATATCTCCTTGACTGAAAGGCCACAATGCAATACCGCCAAAAACTGCAACTAACAACAATAACAATATCACATTGTTACGCTTACTGTTCTTAACTTTCCTTAATTCTGCAACCTTTTCTCGGCGATCAATCTCACCTTGGCGAGCCAAATTTTGCTCAGCTAATTTTTCAAAAGCCCCCTCGTCCATCTCTTCACCAGATGAAAGTGAAGAAGACGCCGAACGTCTTGGAGGGCCCTTTGGTCTAGAACTAGGTGGGCCAGAGGGTCTCGCACTAGGTGGACCGGACGGACCTGCGCTCGGTGGACCGGTTGGTCCCGAACTCGGTGGGCCGGACGGACCTGCTTGCATGAAGACGCCAACGCCTCCCTGATTATGAAAGGATAGGCCTTGTTGAATTGTTAGATATTTGCTGAGAATGACAAGTTCAGCAATAAAAAAATGAAAAATAGAAAGAAAATAGGAGCCATAGGACTCAAGAATGGTGGGGGTGCCCGGGCACATCATGACTGTACGGTTGGCCATTCTATCGCGCGGCCCGAGGCTGTACAGTACTCGACGCCTTTTGGAAGAAGCCGAAAAGCAGGATTGTTATGTTGAGGTTCTTGATCCAATGCGCCTCAGTATCACGGTTGGAAATGAAGAACCGAGGATTCTAAATGCAGGCTGGCCAGTTGAAGTCGATGCTGTTATTCCAAGAATTGGATATTCAATTACACATCATGGTGTTGCATTAATCAGACAATTTGAGAGATTGGGTGTCTATGTAGCGAATAGCGGTGAGGGAATTAGCCACAGCAGAGACAAATTACATGCAACTCAACTGCTCACAAAAAATCGGATTCCTGTCCCTACCACATGTCATGTTCGAACTTGGCAAGATGTTGAAGGAGCATTATCAAAGGTCGGTGGAATGCCTGTCGTGGTGAAGGTTAGTGAAGGCACTCAAGGCAGTGGAGTTTTCTTAGTGCATAGTGAAGATCGTGCTAGAGAATTGACTTACAAACTACTTTCAGAGGGACACCACGTACTTGTGCAAGAGTACATTGAAGAAAGTCATGGAAGAGATGTCCGAGTTATTGTGGTAGGAGGAAAAGTCATTGCTGCTATGCGAAGACGAGCACGGGGTCGCGAGTTCCGCTCAAATTTCCATCTCAACGGTACTGTTGAAAAAATCGATTTGCCAGATGAATATGCAGACGTTGCGCGCCGTGCTGCTCGCTTGTTGAATCTTGATGTCGCAGGCGTTGATTTGCTAGAAAGCGAACGTGGCCCACTAGTTTTGGAAGTTAATTCATCACCTGGACTAGAAGGCATTGAGGGAGCAACTGGCATCAATGTAGCAGGTGCAATCATTGAACATTGCATAATGCATCAAGGATTCAGTAATGTTGGACTAGACCAACTTCTGCGAAGTCGACCTGGTCACGGTGTTGTTAGTGTAAACATCAGCCGTCACCCAATACTGAGTGGAAAACAAATTGGTGATGTATTTACAAATGTCAATGAGCAATTTGTATTCGCTGTTGCTCGTGAAGGAATGCATATCTGGAAGCCAAGACGAACATTTCTATTGAGGCGAGGTGATGAGATTATTTGTTATGGTGAAATTGACAAGATTCATCAGCAATTAGCACCATGGGTTACACATTCTGTTGACAACAATAATGTCAGCCCTTCAACAATTGAATTTGGTGATGAATCCTACTAAGTGGCTTTTTTGGATTCAATGCACGTTGGACGGATAACACTACTCAACACGCGAAGCATTGATAATCGAGAGTGAATCAACCTCTCTTCCCTGTAAGGGGATGGGAATGGGTGTCACCTCGGTGGCACTAACGATGAAGAGAGGTTACAATGTCACAAAAAGAAGATGAAAATGGACAACCATGGGCGGATGCAGGAACGCGTCAATATCTTGAGCGTTTCAGCGATGATATTGTCGGTCACGGTTTTACTCTTCCAACTCGTCTTACTCGTCTGAAAGATATGCCGTTATTATCCTGTTATGAACAACAATTGAAAGCAGAAAAGAAGAGTGAACATACATCTCGTTCCTACTTTATTGCAGCAAGAAAGTTCCTCGGGACTTCAATAACAAATGAAAGAGAACTTAGTATTGATGATGTTGAGAGTATGTCAATGATTGAAGGCGTTGGTCATATTGACCCAAATAATGGCAGGCTGGATCTCTGGCTACAGTCAATATCACATCTCAAGCCATCAACTGTGAATGCTAGATTGGCAGCTATTTCTCACCTCCTAAAGTGGTTGGGTCACACGGTTCCTGACTGGGTGGTTCGTCCTCAAAGAAGTAAGAGATTACCTCGCACATTAACACATCAGGAATTAGGAAATTTAATCCAAGTTTGTCGCCAATCAGAAAATCCTCTAGCCGAGGTGATTGTAGTTGTTCTTCTTGAAACTGGACTTAGAGTAAGTGAACTGTGTGGGCTTGACTGCATTGACGTGGATTATCAGGACATGTCAGCAAATGTGTGGTCAGGAAAGGGAGACAAAGATCGTCGGGTTCTCTTCACAAAAAGAAGTAAAGATATTCTTGAAAAATGGTTGCGACATAGAACAACTAGGTCTAGGGAAAATGACAAAGCACTATTCCTTAACAGTCGAGGACATCGCCTAACTCAAAGAAATGTACAGAAAATGATGGATTCATTGGCTGATGACGCTGGAATTTTGAGAAGTCGATTAACTCCACACACATTGCGTCATAATTTTGCTACAGGTTTGCTTGAACGCGGAGCTGACATTGTGAGTATTCAGAGATTACTTGGTCATGCGGACATCAGTAGTACACGAGTTTATCTTGATATCACTGATCAAACTCTAAGGGAAGTTTATCGCAGAGCTCAAGAAACTGACCTGTTCGGTGACATTGAGTGATTAGTAAGATATCAAGAAGTGAATTCTCTAATCCAAGAGAACTCTTCAACAGTTTGTGCGTTTGCACCTTCTAACCAGCGCTTGTGAAATGCCTTCTTTCGCTTATCGGCAGTGCTTTTTGCACCTCTACTAGATTTTACGCCCCTCTTCATGATTTTGGAAGCGTCATCTCTTGCAGTTATGTGAGATGCTGCGGTAGAGGTTTTTGCGCGTTTGCGCAACTTATTGGATACTTTGGAATCAATTTGGTCTACAGCCAATACTAATCCTGGCTTTCGCTTTGCATCTAGAGCAGCCGCGGCTTCTGCAGCGGCTACTTTTGCTGCAGCCTCGGCTTCAGCCTCAGCTTTCTTCTTAGCCCGAGTTGCTGCAGCTTTCTTTGCGGCTGCCTTTCGCTTGGCTGCTTTTGCAGCAGCTTCTGCCTCTGCTTTCTTCTTAGCACGAGTTGCTGCGGCTTTTCTCGCGGTTGCTGCCTTCTTTGCTGCTGCTGCGGCTTCTGCCTCTGCTTTTGCTTTCGCAGCGGCATTTTTCTTCCGAGTTGCTGCGGCTTTCTTCGCTGCGGCGGCTTTCTTCGCTGCGGCTTCTGCTTCTGCCTTTGCTTTCGCAGCGGCATTTTTCTTCCGAGTTGCTGCGGCCTTAGCGGCAGCTTCTGCTTTCTTCTTAGCGGCAGCGTTCTTCTTCCGAGTTGCTGCAGCCTTCTTCGCGGTTGCTGCTTTCTTGGCCGCCGCTGCTGCTTCAGCCTCTGCTTTTGCTTTCGCAGCAGCATTCTTCTTACGAGTTGCTGCTGCCTTCTTCGCGGCTGCGGAACGATTGTTTGCTGAGCCCTTCTTCTTCGCCATGGGAGCGCTACGGGACGGGTCTTTTATTCAGCCTTACGATAGAAATCACCTCAATAATTAATCTATTACAGTAAATTATGCCATCCAACACCCCCTATCAAAGCGAAGTAACAATGATGCAACAGCCGCGCCCACGACCTAGTGAGGGTGGGCTATGGAGGAAGATGAGGTGGTCGGAATCGACGCAACTCACAGCCGCCTTTGGTGTCAAGTAAAACACGGAAAACCGGAGATGAAGGTTGATGATGAGAACCGATTGCGTCACCTGAATTGGCCAGAAGGCAAAACTAGCCTCTACCTAGGTGATATCTGTGATGCACTGCTGAGATGTTTCGGTGCACATGAACCCCCGACTTTGACATCCCCCCCAGGGTTTGACCAACAAACTTGGAAGATGGTAACGAATGATTCGCTGTTACGTATTGAAATCACCAGTCGCTCATATTGGGGATTCGGGCTGTTTGATTCGTGTTTTCTTAACGAACTTGTAATTGAAGGGCCGTTAGAAAACCGCGCCCGACTTATTTTTGATTTGGTAGCAACTCTAGGGCGTAATCCATGGGAACCAACTTTTGGATTAATGTGGAAAAGAGCTACTGGAACTAATTCAAATGGCCACCGCGAGGCGTGGGAAGGACTAATCCAATATGCAAGGGAAGAAATGAATGAAGAGGCTCACAAATACAAAGAGAAACTCACAACACTAACAAAGAGACTTGACGAATTTGAAGAGATGGATTATGAAAACTGGCAACGAGGTGATGCTGAAAATGCCTTGGAAGAAGCAAGTGGCCACATTGATATCGCATTGGCAGCACTACATGACAAGAATGCTGCCGGATTTGAGCGGGCATTGGCAAGAGCTGAAGCCTCAATGATAGAGGCTGATCCAACAACAGAAATTACGCGTACTGTATTCCAAGAAGCAGATGATTTGCTACTAGATGATTCATTGGAAATCAAAGAAGAAGAATATCAAGAGCATATTCTAGTCCATGAGGAACTTCCTGACGAAGTGGATAGAATCACTCCTGATGAAGTAGCAACAAAAACCAGCGATGTCTCAGCAGATGATTTGCTTGGTGATATCACAGAGGAATCTGGTGGGGATATCCCTTTCATTGACCTAACGGATTCCGAAGAATAATCTCAGATGATGATTCAACCAAACAGGTTGTCCCACATCCACATCCAAGTGTTATCCCACTGGTTTGGTTGGTTAGCCAAGTAAACGCCAACCGAGAATAAGATACAGACAGTGTAAATCATACCTTTTGAAATCTGCCAAGCATCATCTGACTCCTCGTCGAAGTAGCGAATTAACCCAGCTGCTTGCTGGATGTTTGGCCCCTTCGATTTCTTGTCCTTCTTGACTGCCATGTAAAACGCCCGACCTGCCTTGTCTATTTGAACGCGACGAATGCTAAATTATGCTCAAGGGTCAACTGATTCTACTAAAACACAGCCATCACTAAACTCTACGATACGTGCCGCGCAATCCATTGCTTCATTGAGATTTTGAGTTTCAAACAGGACTTTGCGCTTACCCGCACTAGTTTGCAGAACTACTCGGTGACTCAATTCACGAAGTGTATCTTCGTCAACAGACTGGTAAACCCAATCATCATCTTCAATCTCCATCTGTGCCTCAACAGGAACTAGCGGACCTTGATCCACTTGGCTCTCTACCGCACGCTCGTGAATATCCTTGAACTGGGTCCTGAGTTCTTTCGCTTCGTCAATTTGTTGTGATGTTTTTTCGGCTCGGGCTCTAGCCGCTTTGAAAGCCTGTTTGTTGGCTTTGGCTAACGGACTAATCCTCTTTTGTCGCTTTACTGCTGGCTCACTCTCTTCAGTCATTTCGCATCCCATCTAGATGACTACTAAACGCAGTCAACTGAAATGCAGGCGCACTGTCGGTGCTATAACCGTTGCAGGTGGAAAACTCCTCGAAAAGGTGGTTTTGATAGGGTAATCCTTAACACCGAATTTTCTATTATAATTAGGCACTTTGTTCAAGAAACTGCTATTTTTCGGTTAAGTAAGAGAATTGAGATCAAAGGTAATATCAAAGTTATTCCAATACCCAAAGAAATGGCGAGTGAATCGCCTGTAAACATGTGATGAAATCCCCACAATGCTGTAATTGTTAATCCAATTAATACACCTGATTCAATTACTCGATTTTGAATAGGCAGGTTCGGACGTAATTCTGGGTGGGTTGCTAACAGAGGCAATGTTGTCATTGAGATGAATAGGCCTGGCATCAATACTACAGTGAGTGGTTCCCTAATTGTCAAGAACGGAATGGCCAAACTCATCACTAAGAAAAAGCCCCAAACTTCTGGTCGTGGTCTAGAATCTAATCCTACTATAGGGAGTAATGTCCCAGCAACTCCAAAGATTGCTAGTGGGAGCATCAAAGTCAAAGACAGCCAAAATGAATTATACCAACCATCAATATGTGGAAGAGATTCAAGTATTACTACACCTGTCAACCAAATCAAAATTAGTGTATGAGATAAAGTACGAGTTAAGCCAAGCCAACGCCTTTCTTTGGCAATACCTCTTTTTTCGTGGACTTTACTCAATAGCATCAAGAAAATTGGCCACCCCAATAACAGAACAACCATCGACATAGTGAGAGCGAGTTCGGTCATTTGTCCCAAAGCAATTAGTTCATCAAATTCATCCACTCGTTGTGAAGATAGGTTTTCCATTGCAAGGAAAAATAATGCTAGTACAGCAGTTATACTCGCTAAAAGAAAATTGTCACCTTTTTTCATATCACCTGATTGTGAATAATTTGCTACAGCATATGGCCAGATACCCATACCGATTCCAGCAAATATCAGAGTAATTGAAGTCTGTAGTGGAGCGATTTGTGAGCCAATGAAAGTTTGTGGTTCTGAGTACACTGAAAAGGCGTCAGAAGGAATAAATCCA
This sequence comes from Candidatus Thalassarchaeaceae archaeon, assembly GCA_965659915.1. Lineage (GTDB taxonomy): Archaea > Thermoplasmatota > Poseidoniia > Poseidoniales > Thalassarchaeaceae > MGIIb-Q1. The sequence goes on along the minus strand of CBFHYB010000043.1, from coordinate 1,726 downwards.
ATCAGCATCAATGGCCATAGGAATCCATGCCATCTTAATACGCGGGCACGAAGGTCTGCTGTATGTTCATCAAATAATGAATAATCAGAGTTACCAAAACACTCCTTAACTAAAGTAGTAATAGCAAATAAAATGATGATTCCTAACCATGGTGAGCCAACAGTGTTTACTGGACCATGTAACATTCTTTGCCATGATGATGAATTATCAATTCCAAAATTTATTACATGACCATGGGTGAAATCTTGAACAAAATGCGCCCTAAATAAAGCGAGGACTACAAGCAAAACCAATACCACTGGCAGGATTGTTAAACTGCGGTCAAACTGGCGCAAAAATTTTGCCTTATCTGAATATTTTTCAGACATCCCCGGTAGCCATAAAGGTGCAGACCACTGTAAAAATGACCACAGTAAAATGACGGTTAACAGAGTGGCGGGAAAGCTGAAAGCATCGCCACCACCAACCGCCATGTGGTAGCCGACAATGGGCATGGCTCATTGGGTTAGCGCATCCACAACCCTTGAGGGATGGGGACCGGCACGAAGATTTGTGCAACCGGTTATGGGGGTGGTATGAATGGGCAAACTCGGCTTTGGAGACCCTTCAAAAAGCGACCTGTGGAAGGCTGTGCAAACATGGCGTAATGATTCCGAATCATGGATTGAAACTGCTGAATCAAGACTTAGTGAAACTTTGCGTGTAAACCCCTTACGAGAAGATCAAGAATGGGTTAGAGAGATTCTTCATTCGCTAGATGGCAAGCCTATTGATTGGTTACCCGAAGGTGGGGGGGGCCAAGGTTGGGTAATGCCTTGGCCAAGAGGGAAGTGGCCATCAAACGATGCAAAAATACTGCTTTGTGCCCTACATGATTCAGGTCGAATAACTCGACAAGAAGCAGTTAGCATGATTCCTGTAAAACTGCTTGATTGCAAGGCTGGCCATCACATATTGGATATGTGTGCGGCACCGGGGAGTAAATCGACTCAATTGTGCGAAGCAATTGATGATGAGGGAGTTGTTGTTGCTAACGAATCAAATCCCGGACGAGCAAATTTATTGGTATCAAATTCTAAGAGAGTTGGACTTACATCTATGGTAATTATTCGCCATGATGGACGGCATCTCCCTCGGTGTCCAAATCCTGGCTTTGATAGAATATTGGTTGATGCACCTTGTTCAGGTAGCGGGACAACCCGAAAGAATCCTGAACTATGGGAAAAATGGACTGAACGGGCTGGACGGAAATTGAATCCGTTGCAGGTTGCTTTAGTCCGAAAGGGCGCAATGCTACTAGCACCAGGTGGGCGAATGGTCTACTCTACTTGTTCAATGGACCCTATTGAAAATGAAGCCGTAGTTGCTGAGATTCTTCGTACTTGTGAATTTTTGACATTAGTTGATACTGAAATTGATGAAAAATGTCCAGGGATAGTTAGCCGTGATGGTATGTCAACTTGGCCACAACTCAATCAAAAAGGTGGCGAAGAAAAGAGAATTGGTGATGAATACGAAAGGGCATTGTTACCGCCTGAAGAAACTGAAATTGCTACCGCTTTGCCTCTTTGCCAACGAATTTGGAGTGATGAAAATGATTCGGGTGGATTCTTTGTGGCATCTTTCAAGCATGTGGGTGATGGCGAAGTAGCTCAAGCATTAATGCCAACTAGTGAAATGGCAGAACGGCCAGTTAGTGAACCACCTCCACCAACAAAAAACCACG
>CBFHYB010000042.1:0-12032 GCA_965659915.1 Candidatus Thalassarchaeaceae archaeon | reverse complement strand
TAACATGTTTCCAATACCAATATCTAGGGTTTCACCAAGTACTCGATATCGATCACCCATTCGAGCAATAACTTGGGTATTTCCTCCTGAAACATATAGCAAAACAGGATCATCCATTTGGCATTGCTCACGGCCGATTTCAATATGAGCAACGCAATGATTCACTCCAACTAAAGGAACTCCCCATTTACTAGCCAGTGCTCTTGCAACACTTGCCCCAACTCTGAGACATGGCCCAAGTCCAGGTCCTTGGCTAAAGGCAATTGCAGATACCGAATCAGGAGTGATTCCTGATTGTAATAGTTGTTTTACTAATGAAGATGCTTTTTCAGCATGGTGATCTGCGGCTTCCCGAGGATGAATCCCACCTTCTTCTGGTCTGTAAAATGCTGAAAATGATGCCGCAGGCGAACCTTTTGCATCAACACTTCCAATTGACAATGTATGAGCAGTGGACTCAATTCCAACTGTTATACCACCAACCATACTTCTCAACAATCATTGCGAGTAGGCCACATCATTTCAAGCCTGTAGTGTGTCCGCGGAGTCAATGCGGCGCTTGTTGCTCAATCTCGGACCCGTTGCACACCTGTCTCCAAATGGGTTTGAAGGACCCTTAGTTGGAACCGAAATGTATGATGAGGAGTTACTTATTCATCCTGCAGGATTGGCTATTTTATCCAATGATAATAAGATAGAGAAAATTGGTTTTTCTGAAGAATTACAACTTGAATATTTTCATCAAATGAAGTTAGATTCAAGCGTACCAACCATGATTAAAACCGGTGATATTGAGGTATGGGATTTAGCTGGTAAAGCAGTAATACCTGGCTTAGTAGATGGGCACTCACATCTAGTTTGGACAGGTGATCGCTCCAATGAAGTTGCATTACGTGAACAGGGTTATACTTACCAACAAATATCTGAAATGGGTGGGGGAATAAACAAAACAGTTGGTGAAACTAGAAAAGCCACACTTCAAGAATTATTATTATCAGCAAGAGATAGGGTGGAAAACGCAGAGAATTTCGGCACTACTTTCTTGGAAACTAAGAGTGGTTATGGATTAACTACACAAGATGAATTGAAATTACTTATTGCGTCTAATCAAGTAGGGGCTGATTTTCAGATAGAAACAACATCAACTTGGTTGGGTGCACATTCAGTACCCAAGGAATTGACACAATCCCAATATGTTGAAGAAATATTGTCCGAACAGTTGCCAGAAGTCATTGAACAGGGTATTGCAACCTATGCTGATGTATTCTGTGAAAACGGTTGGTTTACAATTGAGGAAACAGAAGATATCTGTAAAGAAGCTAAGTCTCAAGGGTTAGAAATAAGATTACACGTTGATGAATTTTCAGATTGCGGAGGGGCACAACTTGCTGCAGAATTAGGTGCATTAACCGCAGACCATGCTGGGTGGAGTACAGACGATGCAAGAGATGCGTGCCATAAGGCGGGGGTAATCCAGGGTTTTCTTCCAGCAACACCCTATGTTTTGGGACTTGACCACTGGCCTCCCTTCCAACAGTGCTTAGATAATGAGTGGGCTTGGTCCTTGGCTACTGATTTCAATCCTAATTGCCCAAGTCTTTCGTTACCATTCATCTCAAGCATAGCCATTGAACAATCAGGTATCCCATCATTGGCAACACTAGTAGCATCATCAAGAAATAGCGCATGCTCATTACTCGAAGGAAGAGATAGTAAATTAGGTACAATTAGCGAGGGCGGGCCAGCATCTCTAAACATACTTAGGGATGATAATATCAATGGATGGTATAGATCGGATTCAGATCAACAATTTATTGGGACCTTGTCCAATGGTGGGTGGGTCAGCCCTAATCTTTGATTATTTGTTACAAGTATTTCTGTATTTACTTATTATGTATTTTCATTATTTTGGGATTACAAATTTTTTTGATGAAGTAACTTTCAAAAAACTATCAACAAACATTGTTGAAATACCGCACCCAGAAGGGGCTGATAATCCACATTATCCGTCATAGAATAGTTGTGCCCTATTTGGCTATTTTTGATAATTGTAGAGCAGTATAACGTTTAGGTGGTTAATTATCAATGGTGAATTGAAAGAATATGGTATTTGCCCTTCAGAGCCTAGGGGGTGAAGGTAACAATTTTTCATTTTGTATTACTCGATAATTCTTTGAACAAAATATTTGCATCGCGCGGAGGATTCATATTTGCGTCGCCATTGGAGAGTTCAGTTGCAATGGCGGAATACGAAGGCTTCTGTTTGAAGTGTAAGACATATGGTCCTGTTCGTGATGGAAAACTCATCAAAATGAGTAATGGGCGAACGAGGGTTGCTGGTCACTGTTCAGTGGATGGTTGTACTGGCAAAATATCCAAGATTATCGGATGAACTATCTGCAATCAAAATACCGGGCTCGTGGTCTAGGGGCTATGACGTCGCCTTGACATGGCGAAGATCGGCGGTTCAATTCCGCCCGGGCCCATAAAATCAACAATACCGATAATTTGGATTAAGTGATAATATGAATTATACTAATGAGTATTCCACTCTCAACTTACCAGTGCCCTTCGACTTTACTTTGTTGATTTGAATCTCACCGATCTCTTTGGTATTAGCCACATGTGTACCTGCGCATGGGCAAATATCTCTTCCTTCAATTGTTATCACTCGTAGTTCTTTTACATTCTTAGGCAATAAGTCTAGATTTACTCTAACCAATGGGTTTGAGGTTAAGTTTGAACGATTTTCTTGGCCCATAGTAACAGGAATTTGTTGTTCAATGTTATCATTAACTAATTGCTCTAAGGATTCTTTATCAAATTTTGAACGATCTTCCATTCCGATATCAATTCTAGTCTTATCTAATCCTATCTGGTTACCTATTGTGTTACCTGAAAAAAGTTCATCAGCAGCAGCTGAAATTAGATGCTGAGCAGTATGCATTCTGCTCAAAAGATTACGTCTTTCAGTATCTATAGAGGCTGAAATTGGCGAGTCAAACACTATCAAATCACTGTCAATATTTCCAATGTTGTGTAATAGTTTTTCCCCTTTTTTCACGTTTTGAATTGAAAATGAACCATCCTTACTTTCTAAGACCCCATGATCTGCTGGTTGCCCTCCTCCAGATGGATAAAAGTATGATTCTGATAGTTCAACCCAAGTGTGTCCATCAACAATTTCAGTTGAGCAAATTGTAGATATGAAAGATTTTGGATCCGTACCTGGGTGCTGTGATAAATGCAATAAATCACTCATCTTTATCACCTTGTTCAATGGGGCAATCAGTTTTTTCAATGTGCAAAGGCTTGTCATCAGATTCAAACGCAAAGTCATTATTTGAATCAGCCCAATTTATTGTGGGGTCTGGGTGTTCTTCTTCTAAGTCTGATATAGGGAGTGGGGAATTTGGATTCAGGCTATATAGGGAAGGATTGAGATCCGGTTTTTCCACTAATACCTGTTCAATTGGTTGTGGTTCTCTTTCCCCTAATTCTTCTAAATTATAATGGAATAAACCGCATTCTGGGCATCTCAACACCGTGTCCTCAGTAAGACAGGCGCAGTCAGGACATTGCACTAACTTGTCAAATTTCGATAGTGCGTCTACCATAACATCAATCCACGAACAAGGCATCAAATGGTACCCAGTATTCTTCCCCTGAATCGTCGTCCTTGACTAGAACTTCATCATCATCTTCATCAAATTCGATAATTTCACCATGCCATTCCTCTCCTTCATGGTCAACACCGACCTTAGAACCTACTTCAATTTCAGCATCATCATCATCTTCATCGTCATCATCTGACTCTTCATCATCAGAATCATCTTCATCCGCTTCTTCATCATCGGATTCATCATCATCAGAATCCTCATCACTGTCATCCGACTCTTCTTCTTCATCGTTTTCTGAATCCTCATCTTCATCAGATTCTTCATCCTCTGAATCATCAGAAGTATTCTTCTTTCGGTACTCAAGTTTCCAACCCTTTACAACGGAACGGAACCAAATAGAGCCACCGATCAATGCTGCTAAGATTAACACCAACATTATGTCCGGAATACCCCATGAACCACTTTCACTCCATGATGCAGGGTCACTTGGTGAGAAAATATTGAGTATATTCAACTTCGTATGATTGGCACACCATTCATTATTTAGGAGCCATGCATTATTCCCTTCATCGCAACTAAATAGTGTTGAAAAGAATCCATAAACATTGATAACAGACATAATTAGTGTTAATCCAGCTACACTCCAACCAATTGGGAAAAGGTTTTCCTCGTTTCTCATCAACCATATCTGTGTGTCAGTTGGCCCGTCGGGCTTTTTCTTTTCTTCAATTGTTTCTTTCACCGCATCTGGTGATTCAATACCATCTACAAATTCAATTAGGTCAATCGTACCATCTTCATCTTCGTCTAGTGCTTCCATTAATTCGTTAATTTTATTTTCATCAAATGAATCGCTGAAGTATTTTTCAACTGTTTCTCTGAATTCTTTTCCAGAAATTCTTTTATCTTTATTAGAATCAAAATCATTGAAACTTGATTTTATATTCTCATCTGATTCTCTTACAAGTTTTGACAGTTCGTCAATTAATGTTGATTCATCACCAGAGTCGTCATCCGATTCGTCTTCATCATCGTCTTCCGATTCATCATCCGATTCGTCTTCATCATCGTCTTCCGATTCATCATCCGATTCGTCTTCATCATCGTCTTCCGATTCATCATCTGATTCTTCCTCATCATCAGAGTCATCATCCGATTCGTCTTCATCATCGTCTTCCGATTCATCATCTGATTCTTCCTCATCATCAGAGTCGTCATCCGATTCGTCTTCATCGTCTTCTGAATCACTATCTGATTCTACATCATCAGAATCTTCTGAGGAATCCATTTCCTCATCAGCATCATCGTCATCAAGCATTAATGCAGTGTTTAATTCAGTAAGGGAAATCCTTGAATCATTATCCAAATCTAATTGGTGTATGAATCGTTCAATCTCATTTTTGGGAAGAACAGCAATTTCAGCTTCAATTAATCCCATTTTGATTTCATATCCAGAAAGTACTCCATCGTCGTTATCATCCCATTTGCCAAATACATCATCAACAGATAATCCCTCGCCTTTCATCCAAGAATTTACAGATTGAAGCAAATCATCCAATACAAATGCTATATCACAATTTGGGCAAGATTTGGAATCAAGTGGTACAATTGCTTTACAAGAACCACATTCTCCCATATCAACTTCTTTTACACCAGAAAAAGATACGCCACACTTGGGACAACTCTCTGAATCTGCTGGGATTTCTTCCTGACATGCACCACATTGAGCGGTATCAATATGCTCTGTTGCTTCATCTTCTTCACTGGGCATTGCTCTCGCCTTCAAACTTTCCAAACTCGTTGATGATATAATGGTTAATGAGATATTATGGAAATATTCTCTATCAGCGCATATTTTGCTAGTTACGCCGAAGGCGTCAATAACAGGTAGTGTGGAGTGTCCTACTGGGGAAGATGACAGTCACATGGCCACCTGGTTCATCGCGGGTATATGGTATCCAATTAGATGACCCCAGGGTGGGTTATGTATGGTTACAACAGATGGCGGCCAAAGACCGTACGTTACTGGTTTTATCCCGTCTTGCACCAACTCGGTTATCACGCTGGATAAATCTACAATCCATCAGATTTCATTGGGTTACGAATCGTCAAGATAAATATGCAATTGATCCTGCTTTAGAAAAAATAAATCACTTCTTAAATTCTACAATTTCATCTGATTCAGGTATTATTTGGTTAGATGCTGTGGAATATTTAGCAGATTTACATGGATTTGATTCATTAATCCATTTTGTACAATCTCTTGCTGATGAATTAGTGGATACAAATTGGACTTTAGTCCTACCATATTCGCCTTTAGCATTTGAATCCACACAAGTAGCAAAAATCAGACGCGAAGCCCCAAATTTTAGTATCACTGAGCAGAACATTTCTGATGATACGTCTGAGGCTATTCGAGATGTAACACTTGAAGATAATTCAACAATAGGATTGGAAGAAATTGATGATGAAAGTGAAATTGATGATAGTTTAGCCATAGAAGTTGAGCCTGGATTTGTCGTATTGAGTCGTATTCCAGAAAAAAGCCTGTCAAGGGCAATTCTTCAACGGCGTCTTGAACAATGGAAAGGAATGGGTTTTGATGTTAGTGAATTAGAACCTGTGGTTCTCGTTAACGATAGAGCTGTCAGGCATCAAAGATATTTTGCATTTGAGGAGAAAGTACGCCGGGCAACTGAGTGTGAAAGGAGAATTAGAGAATTAGAGCAGTTAGGATTTACTACCTCTGCCACCAAACTTCATTTCCGAATCATGCAATTAACAGGACTGGATGAAGTTGAATCTGAGATTGAAAAATTATTGGCTGAGGCTAGATAATTCTCAATTAATTGGCCCGATTTCATCTTCTATCGCATTTATCATTGAACCAGATTGTAGAATTTCAACCATTGTATCATGGTCTGGGAACAGTGCTCTATCATCATCCAAATGGTCAATACTTTGGCGAATAATATTATGAGCAATCGCTGTTCCTTTTCCAGCTTCACCACCTCTAATATCAATTGCTTGAGAAGAAGCAATCATTTCAATTGCTAACACGCCAAAACAATTTTCCATAATCTGTCTAGTTTTTTGGGTGGTCGTCATACCCATACTGACGAAGTCTTCCTGGTCAGCAGCAGCGGGAATACTTTGATTAGCAGCGGGGTGAGATAGAATCCTTGTTTCTGCAACAAGTGCACAAGCAGTGTATTGTGCTACCATTAATCCAGAATGTAATCCCGGTTGTTCGGTTAGGAACGGTGGTAATCCCCCAGATAAAGCAGGGTTTGTCAATCGATTTAATCTTCTTTCGGATAGAACAGCCCCCATTGAGAGCCCAACACCTACCATCTCCATAGGAAGGGCAACAGGAGTGCCTTGAAAATTTGCTCCGGTGATAACTCTCTCTTCATCTACAAGGAAAACGGGGTTATCTCCTACGCCATTTAATTCAATTTCCACTTGAGTTATTGCATACTTTATGGCATCTTTTAGAGAACCAATTACTTGTGGGGTAGATCTTAATGAATATGCGTCCTGAACTTTTTTGCCAGGAGATGCTAATATCTCAGAATCAGCAGTCAAGCGAAGTAAATTATTAGCAGTATCAATAGAACCTGCAAAACCACGTAACTCGTGAAGACGATTGTCATATGGAGTCATATTGACATTTAATGCTTCAAGAGTCATTGCTGCTGAGATATCGTGGTATTTCAGCCATCTAATGGCATCACATAGTGTCAATGCCGCCATAGCCGTCAGCATGTTACTGCCATTGATAATTGCTAATCCATCACGGGCTTCTAGGGTTAATGGCTCTAGACCTGCTGATTGCAAAGCCTCCGTAGAGGCCATCCTTTGCCCTTGGTAGAAGGCCTCCCCCTCTCCCATCATTGTCATTGCAATTTGTGACATTGGAGAGAGGTCTCCACATGCACCGACTGAACCTTTGCTAGCAACAACTGGTGTAACTCCTTGATTTAGCATATCAATTAGTAATTGTGTTAATTCAGCCCTACCACCTGAATTGCCGTGGCAGTGCACGTTAATCCGACCAAGCATTGCACCACGAACAACCTCACTTGGCATTGGTTCTCCAATACCAGCAGCGTGAGAGTAAACTAAGAATTTTTGAAATGATTGCAGTTCGTCAGGTGATAAAACGACCTCACTAAATTCCCCAATACCAGTGGTAACCCCGTACATCACTTCATGTGCATCGATTTTCTTCTGAATCATCTCTCTGCAATTGTGTATTCTTTGCCAGGCTTCATCACTAACAGAAACTTTGACATTTCTTCTAGAAACAGATTCAACATCTGCAATTGACAGATGGTTGCCATCTAGCACTAAATCCATGTTTTACCCGACTTCGCTTGGGGTAATAATTCTACTCAAAGGATTACTGAACAATTATTCTGTAAAGAATCCAGAAATTAAATCGTCATCTGCGATATTTGGAATGGTTATATCAAGGGTTGAATCTCTTTCCATAGCCCTTTGTGCTGCAGTCAGTGCGCCGGAATTTCTTGCCCATGCCCTTCTAGCGATTCCGTTATTTACATCCCAATTAAGCATAGAATTCAACTTTATCGAAGCCTGTTCAGTACCGTCTAGGACAAGGCCGAATCCGCCGTTAATGACTTCACCCCAACCAACTCCTCCTCCATTGTGTAAACTGACCCAAGTGGCTCCTCTAAATGAGTCGCCGACAAAATTCTGTACTGCCATATCCGCATTAAACATTGAACCATCTTTGATATTCGCTGTTTCCCGGTATGGTGAATCCGTTCCCGAAACGTCATGATGATCACGCCCTAAGACAATAGGTGCTGAAATCAAGCCAGTAGAAATGGCGTTGTTGAATGCTTCTGCGATTCTCCTTCTGCCCTGTTCATCAGCATATAGTATTCTAGCTTGAGAACCAACAACCATTTTGTTGGAATCTGCTTCTTCAATCCATTTTACATTATCCAACATTTGTTGTTGTATGTCAGGTGGGCTATTTTGAGCCATATTTGAAAGAATTTCTATGGCAATTGAATCACTTTGAATAAGATCTTTTGAGTCTCCAGAGGTACAAACCCATCTGAATGGACCAAAGCCATAGTCAAAACACATCGGACCCATGATATCTTCAACATAAGAGGGGTACCTAAACGAACCATCTGACTCTAGAATATCAGCTCCTGCTTTACTTGCCTCAAGTAAAAATGCATTTCCATAATCCCAGAATTGCATTCCATTAGAACACATTTCATTAATTGCAATTGTATGTCTACATAGTGATTCTTTGACAAGTTGCATGAAATTTGTTGGTTCTTCTACCATCATTACATTTGCTTCATCAAACCCGATTTGTACTGGATAATAACCACCTTGCCACGGGTTATGTAGGGAAGTTTGGTCACTACCTAAATCAACTCTAATTCCTCTTTCACAAAGCCGTTCCCATAGAGTTACAATATTGCCCACGTATCCAATACTAATTGCAATATTATTAGCCGCTGACTCAACCATTTTATCGATTGCAACATCAATATCCTGCACAACGACGTCAAGCCACCCTTGTTCATGCCGTTTATTGGCGGCTGCAGGGTTGATTTCAGCAATAATACACGAAGCCCCAGCGATAACTGCTGCTTTGGCCTGGGCGCCACTCATACCACCTAATCCACTGGTCACATAGGTCTTGCCTGATATGCCATTATTTCCAGTGAGGTTGAGATACTTTCTCCCAGCATTGAGTAAAGTTATCGTCGTACCATGAACAATACCTTGGGGTCCAATGTACATGTAAGAGCCGGCAGTCATCTGCCCATATTGACTAACTCCAAGAGCATTATACTTCTCATATTCTTCTTGGGAAGAGTAGTTCGGAATTACCATTCCGTTTGTTACCACAACCCGTGGTGATTCTTCACTTGAAGGAAATAATCCCAAAGGATGGCCTGAATACATCACTAATGTTTGAGAATTAGTCATTTGAGACAAATATTTCATTGTCAATCGATATTGTGCCCAATTTTGGAAAACTGAACCATTACCACCATAGGTAATTAATTCGTGAGGAAATTGCGCCACACGTTCATCCAGATTATTTTGTATCATTAACATGATGGCAGCAGCGTGTTGTGATTTTGCTGGGTATGCTGAAATTGGGTGTGCTTTAATTTGGCTCTTATTTGGTCTAAATCTGTACATATAAATACGGCCATAAGTATCTAGTTCGTTGGCAAATTCTAGTGCTAGCACCTCATGTTGAGAGGAAGGGAAGTAACGCAATGCATTTTTCAAGGCTAATTGCTTCTCTTTTGGTGTTAGAATATCTCTACGAATGGGCGCGTGGTCAACATTTTTGTCAAATACGGGATGCTCTGGTAGAGTTTCGGGAATACCCTCCAGAATGCTAGTATGAAGTGCATCCCACTGACCCATGAATATTGTCGGGGCGAATGATTGATTTCAGCATTCCCGATGGTTTAGTCTAAAGGCTGCATCAGTTCCAAGAGGGCTATGACGGGGTCAGATGGCGAATGGTACCTGTCTGAATTGGCAAATGGAATTGAGAGAAGTAGGATTCTTTCAATAGCAACCCAAGTCAAAAAAATGAAGGCTGAAGGAAAACAAGTAACAGCCTTCACAGTCGGAGACTTTTCACCAGAACAGTTTGAAGTTCCTCATTCTTTTACTGATGAATTAGCAGCTGCAGTTCATCAAAATCAAACAAATTACCCACCTGCGGCAGGACTTCCAGAACTTAGAGAAAGTTTGTCAAATTGGATGATGTACAAGTACGGCCTCAATGTTGGTTCAGAAGGAATCATTGTTGGTAGTGGTGCTAGGCCAGTATTATTCGCCTCATTCAAACTTTTTCTTGAACCAGGTGAAGGGCTCGCACATGGCGTTCCTGCATGGAATAATCACTACTATGTTCACCTTAATTCTGCCAAAGATATAGCTATAGAAGGTAATTCTGAAAGCAGATTCCTTCCTACTGCCGAAGGCGTCAAAGAACGTATTTCAGAGATTAGAGTATTAATCTTAAATTCACCACTTAATCCAACCGGTACTTGTTTTACTGCTGAAGAATTAGGTGCTATTTGTGATGTTATATTAGATGAAAACCACAAACGAAGAAAAAATGGGGATAAACCGGTGATGTTAGTATATGACCAAGTTTACTCGACAATGACTGCCAAAGGGATAGAGCACGTCCATCCTGTACAGGTTAGGCCAGATATGTTCGAATTCACAATAACACTTGATGCCATTTCAAAATCACTCACTGCCACTGGTTTGAGGTTAGGATGGATGGCTTTGCCACCAAAACTCGCTGCACCCGTAATAGCACTAATTGGTCACATGGGTTCTTGGCCTGCACGACCTATACAACAAGCAGCGGCTGCAACCTACTCTGATCATAGTAAATTGGAATCCTATTTTGAGGACCTTGACTCACGTATATCAGATAGAATGGAGGTTTTGTTTACTTGTTTGTCAAAAATGAAGGATTCTGGATTGCCAGTTGATTTTATTCCACCACAAGGCGGGATTTACTTATCTACACAATTCAACTTGTTTAGTGCATTAGGAGTCAATACAAATGAAGAGATACGTCTGTGGCTTTTAGAAGAAGCAGGCATAGCCGTCATTCCATTCCAAGCCTTTGGATTAGAAGATGAAAGTGGTTGGTTTAGGATATCTATTGGTGCTGTTTCAGTTGACGAAGTCGCGGATGCAATGAATCGTTTAGAAAATGCTTTACAAAATATCCATTAGGTTATTCTTCAAGACGAGTATATACTGCTTTCATCACTGCCCTACTCGTATCTTTTGATATATTCCTAATTTCAGTAACTTGTTGCAATAATGGTCCTGATAAGTCATTAGGGAGTGAAATAGCGTTAATGTGCACATTAAACAATGCTCCTTTGCAAGCAGCACTGGCCAATAGACTTGCTACCCCCACATCTGTAACCGCATTGGCATTTCCAGTCAGTGCTAATTCTTCGTGGCAAAGTAATAGTTGAAGTGCATCTTTAGCAGTTTGAAGTGGCACCAATGCTGCCTGGTATGTCGCCTCTCGTATGGCTAAACTCCGGACCTCTTTTTGTTGCGCGGTATCTTTGGGTAGTTTGAAAGAATCCATAACTGTAACAAAGGAATCAGTATCATCATTAGCCAATGAAAAAGCATCACTAACTAAAGGCGTTGCAACTAATTTTGCTGCTTCGGCTGCATCCCATCCAGATTCCCATTTTTCTCGCCCAATTGTGATATCAGAAACCATCACTGTAAGTGCAGCCGCTTGAGAAAGGGCTACTGCAGCAGCAGAACCGCCACCAGGTGTTGGATTAGTTGATGCTAATGCATCAGAGAAATCCTGTAGAGTCATTTCTTCAAAGT
>CBFHYB010000041.1:1001-12328 GCA_965659915.1 Candidatus Thalassarchaeaceae archaeon | reverse complement strand
GGGCTTTTGTTACTGCTAAGGTAGAAGCGGACCGAGAACACCAATACTACATTGTAGCAATGCGTTGTATTTGGAGTTCAAGAAATCTGCTCAAAGCATCTCAGGACAGGGCTGATGGCATTCAACCTTCTAAGGCAGATGCCCTTCCAGCAAATGTTGACCTGATGAGTGCTTTAATGGCTGGAAAGACACTTTCTACTGAACAATTGATGACTATGAAGCGTGACGATTAATGGAGGTACTGAGATGATTGATTCCACTGAAATTTCTGAAATACTAAACGATTATGATCGCATGAAGTTACGTATCGGAATGACGGCTAGTCACTCTGCACTGGATATTTGTGATGGTGCAATAGAAGAAGGATTCCCAACGGTCGCATATTGTCAAAAGGGTAGAGAGAAGACCTACTCAGAATATTTCAAAACTGTACGCAATCAATCTGGAAGAGTGACTAGAGGGATGGTTGACAAGGCAATCGTTCTTGACCGATTTGACGATGTATTGGCGCCTTCTTTTCAACAAATAATGAGGGATAGGAATGTGGTTTACATTCCAAATCGTTCCTTCACATCTTATTGCGGGATGGAACAAATTGAGAACGATTTCCGGGTACCAATGTTTGGCAGCCGAAATATGTTGAGGATGGAAGAGCGTACTGAAGACCAGGATTATTATTGGATTCTTGATAAAGCCGGATTACCTTATCCTGAAGCAATTATCAACCCCGAAGATATTGATTGTCTGGTAATTGTCAAATTGCACCACGCAGAGAAGAAACTAGAGCGTGGATTTTTCACTTGCGCCTCTTATTCAGAGTATCAAGAGAAATCAGAGTCTCTCCTTAAACAGGGCGTAATAGACGAAGAAAGTTTAGCAGGAGCTAGAATTGAACGCTATGTGATAGGCCCTGTGTTCAATCTCAATTTTTTCTATAGTCCGTTGGAAGAGGAGATGCCTAAACTAGAATTACTAGGGGTTGATTGGAGATTTGAATCAAGTTTAGATGGTCATGTAAGGCTTCCAGCACCTCAACAAATGACAATGCCAATCCATCAGCAAATACCGGAGATGACAGTGGTGGGTCACAATACAGCCACTATTAGGGAGAGTTTACTTGAGGAGGCTTTTGAATTGGGTGAAAAATTCATCACCGCTAGTAAAGAACATTATGACCCAGGAATTATTGGTCCATTTTGTTTACAGACTTGCATTGACAAGGACATGAATTATTCAATTTACGATGTCGCTCCTCGTGTTGGAGGGGGAACTAATGTGCACGTGAGTGTGGGACACCCATACGGAAATGCAACTTGGCGTAAGCCGATGAGTAGTGGGCGAAGAATAGCCATGGAATTACGAAATGCGGTTGAGCAAGATAGACTTGACGAAGTACTAACTTGAGTTTCTGTTGGTTAGTTAGAGAAGTGGTAGCAAGTTTTCAGATGCGATTTCCATCTGCTTACGAACCATTCCAAGATTAGCACCTTTCTCTGTTTTGCAAACAATTGAGTAAGAATCATTGATTGTTGCAACGACTAAAATTCCATCTTCTCCATTCAAAGTTACAATTCGAGGTTCACCTAGTTGAATATTAGAAAGTAGTAAATCGGCAGTATTGAGTATTGATGGTACTAATGATCCGATTCCTTCAAGGAAAATTGCTGGTGCCCCTTCAACTTCATGGATGAAACCCTCTATTGAGGAGATTGCGCACCAAGACACGCCGTCAATCTTCGCAACTTCACCGACAATTGTTGCCTTCACAGTACTTGGGTGGACCCAAGAGGTCAATAAACAAGGTGCGCAAACATACGCTTATTCTTCTCGTCTTTGATGTGAACGGGCAACTCCTCGGCGGGGCTGAGTTTTGCTTCTTCCACCTCTTCTAGAACCCTGTTTCTTCTTCTTTGATGTCTTTGGATTATCGGATTCTTGTAATTGAGATAATCCTCCAGTCTCAAGTATTCTGGCCATGTCTTCCATTGATAATGTGCCACCACTCATCGCATGTTCTCTGAGTGTGTTGATTCGCTTGCGAACCTTCCTACCTCGCTTTTCATCTTCCTTGCGAATTCTACTAAATGATTCAAGACGGCCAACTTCTCGTTTTACACGGCGTAATTCAGAGCGTTGGCGGCGAATAGCCTCCAGCATTTTTTCGATACGGTTATTGAGATCTTTCTCTTCCTTTCTGCTGATTTTTGTTCCTTCTAAACGAGGATTTTCATCAGCAGCTTTTGCGGCAATTCCACTTGATTCTTCTTGCAACCCATCAAGTTTCTTGATGGTTTCTTTTTGCATTCTAATCATCTCAACAAATTGTTGATGTGATGCATCTGACTGAACTTTGAGTTTGTGCATTATCTTAAGTTCAAAGAAGAATGAAAATTTTTGGATTTCATTGGCAAGATTGGGTGCGCGACTAGGGTCTTCACGGATAGATGTCAAATCCCTCCATGTTCGCTTGAGCAAGCGCTCTATTAGATTCAAAGGAGGAGATACTCGTATGTTGATATCATCACGAATTGACTTTGCCTCATTGATTTGTTTATTTCGTTCTCGTAACTCATTCAACAAATCTCGGCGTTCTTTTGAAACACCTCCCGAATTATACAGGGCTGTGCGAAGTACTTGTACCGTGGAAATCAGAGATTTCCGCTCACTTTCTAAAGATTCAAGTTGGGATTCCATTGCTCTTGCAGATGCTTTGTTATCGTTGAGCATATCCTCAATTTCATGAGTTTCAAGTTCCCTTAGATCTTCAAAGAAATCTCGGCGAGTTGATTTTTTTCCTTTATTGCCCCTTTTTGACTTCTGTTTCTTATCGCTGTGTGATTTTTTCTTGGGCTTGGAATTAGTTTGCTTACTCATTCTTCCTCACCCCCCTTATTTTTCACAACGGGTCTTTGTGGCATACTAGATGGTTTTCCTTCTGCTACCATGCGACTAGCAGCCATCAAGTCCCCAGTACCATCTTTTAGATCCTCAAAACCATTTTCTATTCGGTGATTCCAGTAACCAACGATGTCATCCACAGATGATAGGAGTGATTTGGAACGGTTAAGTTGGCCTTGTGCTTCACGGTGTACTTCCTTATGTTCTGCATACTTGGTGTGATGTTCCCCACTTACTTCTGCTAAACCAACTAATTTTTCATGTGCCGCGTCAGCATCCTCGAGTAGTTGTCTGTGTTTTTCCCAACCCTCTCGGTATTCTTTCAATTCAGGGTTGGAATCAAGTCTTTGTGTTACCCATTCTTCATGAGAACGAGTAAGTTCACGCATTTGCCGTAGTAATTTCCTTTCACTATTCAAATCTAGAGCAGATGTTTCAACTTTCTCATCAATCTCTGCCAATTTTTGGGCGAGTTTTTCCTTCGCCCACCCAGGATTTGGATTTTTGAGTTTTTTCTCTTCTATCAAAGTTTCACGTAGGCTGGTGAGTTTCTTCCGTAGATCCTTTGCTTCGGATTGGAGTGAATCTCTCTTTCCTTTCAAATGTGAAACTTCATCAGTGGCCTTATCTCTCTCTTTCAGCGCTTTTTCTACTAGTGGATTCAATTGATCTAGTTCTTGTGTTCTATCGCGAACAATTTTTGGAAGAGTATCACTCAATTCGTGACGGCGGGCAATAATTGCTTGTGCCACTTCCTCTGGAGTCATGGCAAGTAGTGTGTTGACATCCATAGGCAAGCCGCCCACCTGACTATCTCTCATAAAGGTGAGGTTTTGCTATCCGAAGGATAGTAAAGGTCATTCATCCGTCTTGACGCAGGCGTTAACGATGAGGGCCTCCTATGTCCGCCAGACTTTTGCAAGTCTTTGCGTTCTGTTACTTGTAATCCCTCTTCTTTCTGTGGTTTCAGCAAATGGTTCAGGTTTGCTCCTAGACTCTTCAACTCTAGTGGTGGTTGGTGATTTAGAAGAAGGGGTAGGGGATGTGAACATTTCAATTAATGTTCAATCTCACGATGTTGCCTCTGTAGGTGCACTTAATATGACACTTGTCGAAGGTGAGAGCACAATTATCACTAGCGAAAATGTTTCGCTTAATCTTACTTCAGATGAAATCATAACCATTCAATTCAATATTTCACAACTAGCAATCGGCCAATACACGATGAATTTACAACTATTTGGCGAGGTGGGGACTCCATTTGCCAACCATACAGACTCAATCAGCCAATTTGTTAAGAGATTAGCACCAGCTAATGCTGCAGTCAGCGATACTAGTCAATGGCAGATCATTCCAGTTAACTCAATCAGCGGTGAAGCCAGTGGTAATTCTTCATTTAGAGATGGCGATACTGGTTGGGCAGAAGTCCCTGTAAGCAATTCCGGTGAAGTTGACTTCAATGGTAGTATTGGGTTTGCAGTTGACGAAGGGCCTTATCTTTTCCAAAACCTATCAATTTCGCCACAATCTTCAACACCAGTTAATTTTACAATACCACAACTTTTTGAAAATAATTTGACAACTTTGAAAGTAAATTTGTCTGGGCTAGTAACTACTCACGAAATTTCAGTCGGTCCACCGCCATTAGCAAGATTGGATATTATTGCAAATGTAGACAATTCTACCCCTCAGTTAGGGCAGCAGGTTATTTGGACAGTGAATTTGTCTAACTCTGGGGAGTTGGCATGGATTGGGGAACTACAATGTACATTTTCTAATTCAGTGGTGTTTAGCGAATCTTTCTTTGTAAATTATGGAGAGGGGCAATCACGACAATTCTCACTTTCGGTCCGGCCTGGTACTTTGGATTGCTCAGTAATTACTACTGACAGACTTCATGATGATTCAGTTTCTAGTTTTTCACATACATACGATATGGATGCTGCACATTTCTCTACAGCAGGTAGTGCCGGCTTGGCTATTGTCGGAACTAATTTCCATGTTGGTGATGACTTACAAGCAACACTAATCGCTCATAATGGGGGTGATTATCAGGGAAATGCAAGGCTCTCAATTAGTGATTCAGGTGGTTCTTCTGAAGGTTTGTCAAGGCAATTTTCGGTTGGCAATAGTTTGCAATTAGATGTCAGCCACACACTTCAAGGAAATGCAGGAAGTCGTGTTCTATCTTGGGCTGTGATAAGTGAAGATGGTTTAGTTGATGCAAATCTTTCTGGTCAGGTTGAAGTCCAAGTTTCACCTTCACAACAATTGGATGGTGAAATCACATCTGTTGATTGGACTACTTCTGATGGATTAGTTACTGAAATCGACTTACAATTGTCAGAAGGGCGTTCTCGCATAGTCAGGGTTCAGGTTGGCCATTCAAATGGTGATGATTCTGTAACAGTGATTGATACTGATGTAGAATTGGCGCCTGGGCAGCGTACTCTTTCTTTCGATTTAGGTGCGCCTTCGGTTGCTGAGGGTGTGTGGCTCTCTCTGGAAGTTTCTGATTGGGCTCCCGCATCATTATCGCAAATGAATTCCACACGCTCAGTTAGTGAACCAGATGTTCAGCCAAGTGCAATCCTAGGGGTATCAAATCCTGCAGTTCCAGTTAGTGGCGAGTCTGCTACAATAGCCTACACACTGTCCAATGATGGTAGTGATAATATCGCAGGGGGCGTTCTAGTTCTCAAAGTGTCCTCAACCAATGAAATTCTGTGGGAAGAGTCAGCGCCATTGGTAGAAGCGGGAGACAGCCAATCGGGTGAGATTAGCGTGGACAATTGGCCATCAGGAGTATCTGTCGGTCTACACCTTGAATGGCGCAGTGGCGCGACTCAAACAATCACAACGAAGTCATATCCATCCAAAGCTCCAACCATTTCAGATTCATTTGAAATTCCTTGGGCAGCCATCATTTATGGGGCCATAGCCGGCATTGTCATCTCCGCAGTGGCACGATTCGTATTTGTGTGGCAAGGGGAAGACCCAGATGAGAAGAATCAACAGCGGGCACAGAGACGTGAGGCCAGAGCGACTGCAAAAGAAGATGCCAAAAAGATGAGGCAGGAGAGGATAAATCCTAGCGGTAAACAGGAAGTTGGATGCCCTTCATGTGGGATGACATTACGTGTTCCGAACGATTATGATGGACAAGCACGTTGCCCTGCGTGTACGCATGTATTCCCCGTGACTCCTGTTGAAATATCTGAACCTGTACCACAAAAGGTAGTCAAAGATGATGAAGATATTGAGGAAGTTGCGGCGTCAGAAGTATCACAAACAATTAGCCGCGAATTGAAGAAGAAAGTTGCTGCTGATTCTTCACAAAAATCAGCAAAACCTGAACAAGTGAAGAAAAAGGAAGCAAAGCAACAGAGTACAGAATCTATGATTGCATCTTCAAATTCAGGCGGAGATGAAATCCGCTGCCCATCTTGCGCACAGAGATTGAAGGTACCCTATG
The DNA here is from genome assembly GCA_965659915.1 of Candidatus Thalassarchaeaceae archaeon. GTDB lineage: Archaea > Thermoplasmatota > Poseidoniia > Poseidoniales > Thalassarchaeaceae > MGIIb-Q1. The sequence goes on along the minus strand of CBFHYB010000041.1, from coordinate 5,955 downwards.
ATAGGAGACCAATTACAGCCAAGTGTCCGCGATGTGAAACTAAGTTCATGGCTGAAAAACAATGAGGTAGAAACATGTCTATTCCTATTCAAGAAGATCAAGAGATGTATCTCAAAAAACTGTTTCAAATTCATCTAATAGATAGTAAAGAGCCGATTCGTACTAGTAGAATTGCCGAAGAGATGAATGTTTCAGCACCAAGTGCAAGTGAGATGCTAAAACGCCTCGGGCGCAAAGGATTCGTAAATTATGTTCCTTACAAAGGCGTGACGTTAACTCAACAAGGCATTGATGCGGCTAGCCGTGTCAAAAGAAGAGAGGCATTAATGGAGGTTTTTCTAGTTCAGATGTTGGATTTCAGAGGGGATGTGAAAGACGTTGCTTGTCGTCTGGAACATGCTTTAACAGATGATTTAGAATCTGCTATAGACCGATTGCTAGGTTATCCTAGCCACACTATTGATGGTGATGAAATACCTGCTGCTAATAGAACGATTAGTAGTGATATTGAGGGTATATTGTTACCACTGTCTGCTTTACCTGTAGATTCCTTGGGTCAGGTAGAGTTAGTGGTGATTGATGGGACGGATGCTCGAACCCTTTCGGACATGGGATTAGAGGTAGGTTCAGTGGTTCAAAACAATGGTGGTGACTGGTTGGTTAATGGGGTAAGTATGACCCTCTCAAACACACTCCAATCCAGAATATTGGTGCGGACTGATTAATTTGCAAGCAAAGACGCCTTGATATGGGATTGATGAGTCGGCGATGCCGATGGCGCGAGAGGAGGAAGAGTCAGACCCTGAGCAAGAGGGGGTTCGAGAACTGCTTCAAGCAATGGAAGCAAAGATGAGAAAACTCTCGGACCAAAGACGAACTCACAACGAATCTGCTCGAACAAATGCCGATAAGAGAGATGCGGTTCAGAAGCAATATGGCTCTTTACGTGAAGAAATTAAAGAAATATTAGATTCTCAGAAAGAGGTGAGAGTTAAAGCGAAAATTCACCAAGCAAGAAGAGATGCAATCCAGGAACAACTGAGAAATTTATTTTCTCGTTCAAAATCAGCAAAATCAAATAGAGATAAATCAGTTATTTTACAACTTTCAGAGAAAAGTGCTGAAGCGGAACAAATTGAATTCCGATTAGAGAGGGATGGGACTCTGAAATTAGATGCTGAAAATCGCCTTCACAAGAAATTGAAATCACTGAAAAATGAAATCAAAGAACTTGAACCCCAAGTTCAGTCTGAGATGCGAATTAAGATCGATATTAACGACCTTGAAGGTTCTATTGAACAACTAAAAGCGGAAGCAGATGAAGAACACAAACAAATGGTCGCTTTCAATGAGGAAGCAGATAAAATCTGGGAAGAAGTAAAACCAAAGTTTGACGAACGGGATTTCCTAAAGGCAGAAGGGGACAGACTTCACGATTCATTTGTTCAATGCAGAAAGGATGCAGATGCAGTCCACCAACAAATTGAGGACTTAATGGCTCAAGTCACGACTGCTCGCAAAGAACTACAGGGAATTAAAGATGAGAGGTCCTCATGGATTACTCTTCATAATAAATCAGTTGAAGAATCAACTAGTACACCTCAAGAAGATGAAAAATTAGCTGATAATCTAGTTTCAAATTTGATGGGTTCGGGTGCACTATCCCTTGGTGGAACTGCAGGACGTGTTGCAGAAGATAGTAGCCGCTCAAACCATAGAAGAAAAGGGCGAAAAACTACATTGGCAAAGCGAGGAAATCGCGGAAGTAGTAAAAAATCTGAATAAATTAAATTGTTCAGATGATGTGTCGCTTCAAATGAATTTGCTGTTACATTGATGGGTGTTAGTTCAGTTCGGCATTAGTCTAAAATACGCGACTTTGACGGCGGCATTCCGATGAAGAAAGACGGCGAGGCGCCACATCGCAGTTACGACCGCCAATGGGATGAAATTGAGGACATGCTTGAGATTGCAGAAGAGCGTGGAGTTGAATGGCAAAGTTGGTTTGAGGAATGTCGTGATAATAGTGACAAAGAGGGAATGAAAGAAGCAGCGCGCAATTACAAGGCACTGCAAGGGGTCATTAAATGCTTGAAGTGGGTACTTGGTGAAGAGGGCATTGACCACCCACTAGAGTAACTATCTAAAATTTCTAAACCATTCTCAGTCGGATTAAAAATAGTTGTTAATTGGTATTTTTTCAGTTCATTGAGACGGACTAACATTGATGAGCGAGAGGCGACCCGCAATAGTTGGTTCACATGGCTATTGACATGACAGAGATGCGACACGGCACAGAACTGCTGAAGCGAGGATTCGCAAAAATGCAGGAAGGCGGCGTCATAATGGATGTTGTAACGCCCGAGCAAGCACAGATTGCAGAAGATGCTGGCGCAACTTCAGTGATGGCGCTAGAACGTGTGCCATCCGATATACGAGCTGACGGTGGTGTGGCCCGAATGAGTCACCCTGATCTTATCAGAGGAATCATTGAGACAACTTCAATCCCAGTAATGGCAAAGGCCCGAATTGGGCACAGCGAAGAGGCCCGAGTTTTGGAAGCACTTGGCGTTGATATGGTGGATGAATCAGAGGTATTGACACCAGCAGACCCATTTTATCACATTCCAAAAAACGATTTCACCATTCCTTTTGTCTGTGGGTGCACCAACCTTGGTGAGGCTGTTAGGCGTATATTCGAGGGTGCTGCTATGATGCGTACGAAGGGCGAAGCAGGAACTGGAAATGTGGTTTGTGCGATGCAACACGCAAGATTGGTCGCTCAGGAAATTGACTGGCTCCAAAGATGTGATGAGGAAGATTATTCATTTGCTGTTGAGCAAATTGTTGAAGGTTTCCTCAAAATGGAATATGAAAGCGAGTTGGCGATTGAACTGGCTAGCACACCGTTTGGCACAGTTGACGAGTGCATCGCAGGGGTTGAGGAGATTCTTGAGGATGTTAAGCGAATGGGGCGCCTACCCGTTGTCACTTTTTCTGCAGGTGGTATTGCTACACCAGCGGATGCGGCATTATTGATGCAGACTGGTATGGATGGGATTTTTGTTGGTTCTGGAATCTTCAAGTCAGAAGATCCAGTGACTACTGCGCAAGCGATAGTTCATGCAACCCATCATTTCAATGACCCAGAAAAGATTGCTGAAGCATCAGCAATGATGGCTAATCCCATGCCTGGTCTTGAGATTGAATCTCTAGATGTCAGGATGGATCAGCGCGGCAATTGAATGGCTAGCGTCTTCGGCGACCCACTGTGAGTACATTGATTCAGCCATTCTGCGACTATTACCGATAACCCATTGTAAATCTATGAAAATAGAGGTAAGAGGGTCCACGCGATACTTGCAGCCCCTCCAGTTATTGGGTCGAAAGCCGCACCAATCCCTTCACCGATTCCAACATCAATTTGATCGCCGATGAATCCCGACATATCGGGACTGCCCATGCATGCACTTCGTACAATGAACATTCCAACATTGAACATTGTATCAATCATGTATCCAGGAATATTTGGGAAGGACAACATAATGATGCTAAGGTACGTTCCCGCATCACCAGAGGTTTCACACAAAGTCTGTGTTATCTCACCAATATTTTCCCCGCATCCATCGGGCAACAGAATGCAATTCCCAAAATTCCCCATCACTGAGTCTGTTCCCGCCCACATTCCTGTGAGCATCGCCCCATGATAAATCAGGGTAAGAAGCGCGCCATGCAATCCATCGGGTGTCATTGCAGCAGTTTCACCCGTTGTAATATCAATTTCAAGCCAAGCAAACGCGTTTGGCCAATCAATAAAATCAATCTCTCTATCAGGCATTATGAAGACATGATTCGGACGTTCTGCACGACGTTCGTTGAGCATCTCAATGGTTGCTGTATCCTCTAAAATGGGAAGAGAATCACCGGGCATGACCGCGATGAGTGAAGGCGTATCTCTGTCTTCTTCTGCCTCAAGGAATATGGTTACATTGTCTTGATTGACTGGGAAATCTACGACTGATGAAATATATCCCTGAGCTCGTATTTCAACCTCAAACGTAGTAGGGGGAGGAACGGGAATCGGTGCGATGGCCAGTTGGGTTAGGGTATGCGAAAGTTCTGTTGCGTTGCTGGTTCTCGTGTATGTTCCACCAGTCCGAATTGCAAGATTATGAAGTTCAATCTCTTCGGCACTACCTTCTGTAAATCCAATTCCTATTGTGTGAATCTCCAAGCCCTCTGGGACCTCCAGGGTGTCTAAGCCGTTTGAGCAAAGATTGTCACCGTCAGACAAGACGATGAGGCGCTGTTCATGGCCCCATGTTCCTTGCTCAAAGTTTGCTATTGAAGCCGCCACTGCGGCAGTCAACGGGCTCGCGTGAGTACTTATGGTTGCTATATCGTTTCCCGATTCTACAATGTCGAATCTTGACATCGTCCAAGGGGAGATTTCGTCGATTTCTTCACGTCCTGTGCAATTTTCAGGCCATGTCGGCCAATATGGTTTAAAGGTCCATACAGCGAGTTCTATGGAGTCGGGTGCCTGAGTTGCAATCGCCTCAATCGCCGCTCCGACCACCTCACGCTTTTCCTCACACTCTTCTCCTGTACAATCTGAATCCACAGGGTCCTCCATACTCCCCGAACTGTCGGACAAAATTGCTATACTGCCGTTTAGGGTAGCCTGAGCGGTCCCTGGAACTCGGATATCGATCGAACCATCTGGCCAAGCATGACCAATTTGGCTACCGCTGTCGTGGAGTTCAGCATTTTCTATACCAAATTCTAAACCCGTAGAATTACTAAGCACATGTCCTCGAAGACGGAGTGGATTCGGTGTCTGAATTGAGGTCACCACAGAGTCAGATATAGGAGTTTGAACCTTCAATATGAGGCGTGTGTCGCCATCTCTTGCCAAAGTCACTGAATACTCTCCAAGTGTCCATGGATCCGT